>NZ_JAROKN010000015.1:0-65366 GCF_029455255.1 Arthrobacter vasquezii
CCATCCCCTGCTGCTTCGTCTGAGACCTTTTTTTCTGCCTGTGCGGCCGCAGGCCCTGTGGGTGCAGCTGCGGGCGCAGCAGTCTCGACCGGGGCTCAGGCCGCACAGGCAGTAAAAAAGGTCTCAGACGAAGCAGCAGGGGATGGTCCAAGTGGCAGCAACAACCAGTGATTACAAGGAACCGACCTACGGTAACTGGCGGGTTCCCCGCGCAGCAGGTCTGGGGAACTTCGGTGCCATCGGCACCGGCATCATCCTCGTCGGTCTGGTCCTGGGTATTACCTCGTTCGCTATTTGGAACCTGTTCGTCGGTTTGGGTGTGATGGGCGTCTTCGTGATCGTCCTGCTGCTGCTGACGATCAAGGACAAGCACGGTCAGACCGTTGTGGACCGGGTAGGCACCCGCGCCGCGTTCGCGCGTTCGCGGCGTAAGGGAACGAACCTCTACCGTTCCGGGCCTCTCGGCGTGACGGACTGGGGTATGTTCCAACTGCCCGGTATTGCCGCTAAATCGCGGTTGTACGAGTTCAAAGACTCCTACAACCGGCTGTTCGCCATGCTGCACATGCCCACCACCAGCCACTTCACGGTGATCTTCTCCACCGAACCGGACGGCGCATCACTGGTCGATCCGGAACAGGTCGATGCCTGGGTATCGAACTGGGGCGGCTGGATCTCCGCGCTGGGGGACGAGGCAGGCATTGAAGCAGCGTCCGTGACCGTGGAGACGGCCCCGGATTCGGGGTACCGGCTGCGCAACGAAGTGACCATGAACATCGACGACAACGCGCCGGATATCGCCAAGAAGATGCTGCATGAAGTGATCAGGACGTACCCGGAAGGCTCCGCAACGGTCCGGGCGTGGATCACCCTCACGTTCAACGCCACGATGCGTTCAGGTTCCCGGAAACGCGAGCCCCAGGAGGTCGCCAAGGATCTCGCCTCCCGGCTTCCTGGCCTATCTCAGCGGTTGCAGGCCACCGGAGCGGGTATCGCCCGCCCCATGGCAGCACAGGAGCTGTGCGAGGTCGTCCGGGTCGCCTACGATCCACCAGCTGCACTGGTCATTGATGAGGCCCACGCCTCCGGCCACCCGGTAGAACTCACCTGGGGTGAGGTTGGCCCGTCCGGTGCTCAGACGAACTGGGAGAACTACCGCCACGAGGGCGCTTACTCGGCATCCTGGACCATGACCGGCGCTCCGCGTGGCTCGGTCCACGCCAACGTCCTTTCCAAGCTCCTGGCCCCGCACGGCGACGTGGACCGCAAGCGGGTCACACTCCTGTACCGGCCGATGAATTCCGCCCGGGCGGCTCAACTGGTCGAACGGGATCAGAACAATGCCAACGTGCGCATCACCTCCGGCACCCGGCCCTCAGCTCGTGCGCTGGTCGATGCCCGTTCAGCGGCTCAGACAGCATCAGAAGAAGCTCAGGGTGCCGGGTTGGTGAACTTCGGCCTGGTCGTCACGGCCACGGTCAACGGACTGGACCGGCTACCTGACGCGGTTGCTGCGATTGAGCAGACCTCCGGTGCTGCACGGTTGCTGCTGCGCCGCGCCTACGGGGCGCAGGACACCGCGTTCGCGGCGTCCCTGCCCATTGGTCTGGTGCTGCCGAAGCACGTCCTCTTGCCCTCCGAGATCCGGGAGGCACTCTAAATGGCGCGGATGAAGATCCAGCACCACGCAGAACCGGTGGAGCCGAAAAAGAAAAAGCAGAAGAAAACGGCGACGATCCGGGAGAAGATACCTGGTGCGCGTGGCTGGCGTGGCCGGGGTGGCGGCGCAGCTGCCTTGGTGCCCTCGGTGCGTGAGTACCGGGGAACGACGGTGCAGGTGTGTGGGCTGTGGCCTTTTTCCTCCGGTACGTCCTCTCCCATGATTGGTGTCCCGATTGGGCGGCATGAGGAAACCCAGGCCACGGTCTGCTGCGACCCGATCAGCTGGTTTCAGCGGGCGCAACTGATCTCTAATCCATCAGCGTTCGTGCTCGGCAAGCCGGGGCTGGGGAAGTCCACACTGGTGCGCCGGATGATGCTCGGCCTTGCCGGGCAGGGCACGAACCCTTTGGTGCTCGGGGATTTGAAGGGCGAACACGTTGACCTGGTCAGAGCTGCCAAGGGGCAGGTAATCCCTCTCGGCCGAGGCCGCGGATATTTGAACATTCTGGATCCTGGTCAGGCGATTGAAGTTGCGCAGCTCCTCGAGGACGCCGGCCAAAAGGATGCTGCTGTGCGGGTCCGTGCTGACGCGCACGGGCGGCGCCTGAATATGGTGGTCGCACTCATCACGATCAGCCGGAACACGCCTCCGACAGATCAGGAACAAACCATTCTCGACCGGGCGCTGCGGTGGCTCGATGAACACTTCGAAGGCGTTCCTGTGCTCGGGGACCTGCTCAAAGTGATCCAGGACGGTCCCGACGAGTTGCAGCAGGTCGCCCTCAACCGGGGAGACTGGGCGCTGTACCAGCAGGAAACCAAAGCCCTCGAAGCAACCCTGCTGGGCCTCACCGGTGGTGGAAAGCTGGGGGAGATCTTCTCCCGTCACACCACCGAGCCCATGCGGCGAGACCGCGCTGTGGTGTTCGACGTGTCCTCCATCGATGAGACCGAAACCGACCTGCAAGCCGCCGTGTTGCTGGCGTGCTGGTCCTACGGCTTCGGCACCGTCAACGTCGCCCATGCCCTTGCTGACGCAGGCCTGGAGCCGCGCCGTCACTATTTCGTGGTCCTCGATGAGCTGTGGCGGGCGCTGCGCGCCGGTAAAGGCATGGTGGACCGGGTAGACGCGCTCACCCGCCTGAACCGCTCCGTCGGTGTGGGACAGGTGATGATTTCCCACACCATGAGTGACCTGCTGGCCCTGCCGGCCGAGGAGGACCGGATGAAGGCGCAGGGCTTTGTCGAGCGCTCGGGCATGGTCATCTGTGGTGGCCTCCCAGCCTCCGAGATGGCGTTGCTGACCAAAGCTGTTCCACTTTCCCGGCATGAACAGCAGAAACTCGTGTCCTGGCAAGATCCGCCCGCGTGGGATTCACGCGGGGTGGACGTTGAACCGCCCGGACGGGGGAAGTTCCTCATCAAGGTAGGCGGACGTCCCGGCATCCCCGTCCACATTGGCCTGACCAGCGTTGAAGCCTCGCTCAACGATACGAATAAGCGCTGGCATGACGCCGCGCGTGATGCGCCACTACTTGCGGAGACGGCAGCGCTGGCCACGACGGCAGGAGAGCCGGTATGAGCGCACCAAACCGCAAGGGCGGCGCAGGAGATTTCACTGAGGGTATTCTGCTGTTCTCGATCCTCGGCCTTCTGGCCGCTGTTCTCGGTGGTGCATGGGTGGCCGCGCATTGGGGTTCTTCCCTGGCTGGGATAGCTGCTCCGCCGCTTCACCCGGTGGAACTGATCGCGGGCCTCTTCAAGCAGGAGATCCCGTGGCCTACTCAATCCACGTTCATTGCCGCTGGTATCGGTGCAGCGGTCCTTATCGTCGGAATCGGGATCGTCGTTCTCGCGGTGCGCTCCGGCAGCAAGAAGAAGCGGGTCGACCGGGCTGCAACCCATATGGCGAAGGGCAAGGCGCTGCTCCCGCTGACCCGCAAGGGTGCGCTGAAAACGGCGAAGCGTCTCGGTGTCGCTGACTCTCCCGGTGTGCCGATCGGTAAAGCAGTGATCTCCGGGCAGGATCTTTTCGGCGGTTGGGAGGATATGCACGTCGATATTTGGGGGCCCCGAACGGGTAAGACCACCTCGCGTGCTATTCCCGCGATTGTCTCCGCTCCCGGGGCCGTCGTGGTGACCTCCAACAAGCGTGACGTTGCCGACGCTACCCGCGAAGTACGGGCAGAACAGGGTGACGTGTGGGTATTTGATCCCCAGGGCGTGGCCGGGGAACAACCCACCTGGTGGTGGAACCCTCTCTCCTATGTCACCGACGAGAACAAAGCGGGGAATCTCGCTGAGCACTTCGCTACAGGGACCCGTGAACCAGGCAGCCGGATCGATCCGTTCTTTGACGGCTTCGGCCAGCAGCTGCTCACCTCGTTGCTGTTGGCGGCAGCGTGCGATGACCGGCCAATTACCCAGATCCATGCCTGGCTGACAGATCCCAACGAGGATGAGGCAGTGGATATCCTGCGTCGCCACGGTTACGCCATGAACGCTGATGCGCTATCGAGCATCATGAATTACGCCGACAAACAGCGCGACGGTATCTACGGCACCGCCCTGGGATACGTGAACTGCCTGACCAACCAAACCGTAGCGCCGTGGGTCAACCCGCAGGGCTCCTCATCCCGCCGCCGGGAGTTTAACCCGGAAGAGTTTGTGCGCGGCAAAAACACGCTCTACAGCCTCTCCAAGGAAGGAACCGGCACCGCCGGTCCGCTGGTCACAGCGCTGACCGTAGCAACCGTTGAAGCCGCTGAGGCCTACGCCGTGGTGTCCCCCGGCGGCAGGCTCCCTACTCCCATGGTCGGCGTCCTGGATGAGGCCGCGAACGTCTGCCGGTGGAAAGAGCTGCCGAACCAGTACAGCCACTACGGCTCCCGCGGAATCGTGCTCATGACGATTCTGCAGTCCTACGCTCAGGGCGCTTCCGTGTGGGGAAAGGACGGGATGCGCAAGCTCTGGTCAGCATCCAACATCAAGGTCTACGGCGGGGGAGTGGCCGAACCTGAGTTCATGACCGAGCTGTCCCAGTTCATCGGTGATTACCAGTACACCGGGCGCACCACGAGCCGGAGCAAGACCGGGCGCACCACCAGTGTTGACCCGAACAGGAAAGAACGAATCCTCGAACCAGACGATCTGGTATCACTGGAACGTGGCCGCGCGATCGTGTTCGCCTCCGGTAGCCGTCCGGTCCTCATTAAGACAATGCCCTGGATGTTTGGCGCGGACGCCGAAAAGATCAAAGCCTCGATCGCTGCACACGATCCAGAGGCAAGAACAACCCCGTTGGCCTCGGGCAATGGTGCGCCACCGAGAAACAAATGGATACAGGCGGCTGAGAACGATGGCTGAGGGTCTCGGGAACTGGGACGACACAGACCAGGACAACATCACACCGGGAACCGTCGATCCGCCCTCGACAACGGCCGAGGAAGCACCCTCGCTGGTGTTTGCGACAGTTGACCAGTTCGTGCAAGAGCACCTGGCACACAATTATCGGCGCACCCTGAACGTTCAGGGAGGCCACACCTGGTGTCCTGAGTGGTGGAGACACAGCGAAGCGATCAGCCGCTTGGAAGCACTCTGGAGGGCATGGGAGGACCTACGCCGCGACGGCAAAACGGGCATGAGCTCCTGGTGGCGTGACCACGCTGATCACCATATGCAGATCCTTCTCTCCACGGACGGACCATTTAGAGGCTGCACCCCGGAAAAAGGCCACAACCCCCGGCTGGAGCCGTTGCCCTGCGCACCTCCGCCAAAAGGCCTTTTCATCTCCTGACAATCCCAAAGACGCCCTCAGGTAGTCGCGTCGTTACGCCTCGAACAAGAGAACATTCAACGTCCGATGCCTTGGCTGCGGATGTACGTGACGACTCAAAGATCTGGTGGGGCGGGGAAGCAACGCCTGAGAAGCAACTGGCAAGGTACTAACTGATGCGTCGTTGTTATCGAGATCCAATGGACCTCGATAACAACGACGTATGGCTGGCTCTAGCGTCCATTCAGCACACACTCGGGCGTATTCACCCTCCGGTAATCAAAAGGAGCGGTCAGCCTTACCACTTCTGCCGAAGAGGTAGAGCGCTGGCAGATGAATGACCGACCCGCTCGCTCCCGAGCTTTAGGCCGGTTACGGGAGACACCGTCCTGCTTACCCACAATGCCTTTAGTTTCGTCGAGCGGGTCAGCAAAAGGCTTAGGCAACGCTGCCGAATTCGCGAATCGTCATTCCCGTGAAATTGGCGGGACCGCCGTCGCTGTACAACGAGATGCCGGTGTCGCCGTCTGCGAAGTGGACCTGTTGTGAGAGAACTGTGTGCCCGGCATTTATAAACACTTCGACGCTTTGGGTATCGACGAAGATGCGAAGGTGCACTGAGCGAGCGTTGGCGTCGATTGGTGCCGCCGCACGCGTGTACGGAGCAAGCGAGAACCCGGACTGATTCGAGGGGGCACGGTCTACATACAGGTCACCACCGAATTTGCCGATATTTGTGTGCCGGGCGCCGTCGGCGGAGCGCCCGACCGAAACTCCGACGTTGGTCGCCGCGTCCCAGGAGATGTCGAGCTCAAGCTCATACGCGCGGCCGTTCCACGGCAATACCACGCTGCCATTCACGGTGCGGTCGGGAAGCGTTGTTGTTGAGGTGGCGTGTTGCGCGAGGGCACCAACAGGGCTGCTGAGGATGGAATACCAGCCGCCTGACTGATGCTCGAGGCGCAGTTCCCGAACGATCGAGTTTTGACCGTTGTACCCGTCGGATGCATCGGTGGGTACATCCCGCGCTGCGTACTTCCAGTTGTTCATCCAGCCGATCGCATAACGCTTTTGCTCGGGTGCTTCCGCTGAGGGCCAAGTTACGGCGCCGTACCAGTCCCACCCCCAGTCGAGCCACTGCGGGTTGAGGTTGTCGGCGATGAATTGCTCACCATTCCAGGTGCCCATCCAGTATGCATAGGTCATGGGCAGTCCGATGCTATAGGCGTCCATGCTTGCGCCGAGCACCCAGTGTCGAGTGCCGTCATTGGCGATCATCTCAAACAAGTCGGGGCACTCAATCCCGCCGAGCGCGTGATTCGGGTAGTCGAAGTTGCTCTTCCATTGCCAGTCGCGGAGGTTCGAGGATGTGTAGAAGGCTGCGTACCGAAGACGACCAATCACGCACACCCACTCACCACGAGCTGCGTCCCAGTGAACCTTAGGGTCCCGGCACCATTCAGCGTTCTCGATTTCGGCTTGGGTGACCGCAGCCCGACCGTCGGTGTTGACGATCACCGGGTCAGGGAGGGCTGTGAAGGTGTACCCGCCGTCGGTTGACCAGTACAGGTACTGCTCCTGGTACTTTCGGATGCCGTCGGTGGGTTGCGTGGCGAGCGCGACGATCGCACCTGCGCCGAAGCCAGCCGTGTTTGCGGTGTCCACGACAGCGGATCCCGACCATACCGGAAAGTTTGGCTGCAGTGGCAGAGCATCCCCGTGGTGGGTGAAGGTCACGTTGTCGGTGGTGGTCGCGTGATCCCAACCGCCTGCTCCGTTGTTTTGCTCGGAGTGTAAGTAGTACAGGTGGTAGGCGCCGTTCTTATACACAGGGCGTTGCGGGTCGCACAGCCACCCGGATGGTGGGGTCATATGGTAGACCGCCCGCAACGAGCCTTGGGCGTGTGCGGCTGTGATAGGTATGGCGCTACTCATGACCAGGCCGAGTGCCCCTGCTCCTGCGCCTTGTAGGACATGGCGTCGCGAGAATTCATGTGTCATATGTTCGTTCCTTTCAGGGATGTGGCAGTTGCGTCGTCGCGGCTGCCACATCAATTGGCGGTGATCGAAAGAGTTTGTCGGTCGAGTTCGCCCTGCGGTTTCGAAGGGTTTATTGCTGTTTCTTGCAGATCGACGGCAGACAGGGTGACGGAGGAAGGCCGATCCGTGTCGAGCGTGGCGCCTACGGTGCGTGTGCCGAGGATGACCAGATTCGACGCGGTCGACTCTCCGTCATTGGCGAATATTTCCAGCAGGGGCCCGTCGATGCTCAATAGCAGACGCACCGATGGTGCGGCGCTAAGTGCCAGTGCGCTTGTCGATGGAAAATCGGGATGAATAGCCTCTGCTGCCGTCCCGCTGCGCGTGATGGTCAGAATGTTCGATTCGGGTGCATGCTTTATTTCGACCTGCGCATCGGCGTCGCCTTTCAACTGCAACCGAAGTGATCCGGTGTGCGAGGGGGTCCATGTGAGTTCCAGAAGCGCGTGGCTGCTTGAGTTGATCACACGCGGCTGTGCGCAGGTGGACAACGTGGCTGGAGTTGCTTTCGTGAGCTGTTCTCTGATGAACGCCTGCGGCTCCTGTATGAGGCGCGGTGCACCCTCGACGCTGCGCAGCGAGAGAACCCGGGGGAGCGACATCGCACCTCGCCACGGCGACGAGGGGATGGCGTGGGCGTACCGCCAGTTGCTCATCCAGCCGAGCATGATTGGGGAGCTGCCGGGTGCGTTGCTGAAGGTTACACCTGCATAGAAGTCGCGGCCGTGGTCCAAACGGGTCAGGCCCTGTGCCTCTGAGGTGAATGTGACTCCGTTGAAGGATCCAACGATGTAGGACATGGATGAGCCTTCGGGGTTCGCTTCATCACCGATGGGGTTGGTGCTCAGTGTCAGCACCCACCGCACGTCGTCCGGATTGTCGTCGAGGGCCAGAGGGAACAGGTCGGGACATTCCCAGACGACGTGCTCGTCGCCGAGGGGTCCGAACGTGCTTAGGTACTTCCACGATCGCAGGTCGTTCGAGGAGTAGAACAGAACCTGGCGGGGCTCTGCCTCGACGGCGAGAAGAATCCATTGCTCCCCGCCATGTTGGTCGACGAACCGGATGACCTTTGGATCGCGGAAGCAATCTGTGCCGCGATCGAGGATCGGGTTGTCGGCGTCTACTTCCCAGGAGAATCCGCCGTCGTTGCTGGTCGCAGCCGACTGTGCCTGGCGTCCGTTGTCGTAGGCGCTTGTATAGATTGCGGTGAGATGGTTTTCATCGTTGGTCCCCGAGTTGACCACAGATCCTGAGAAGATCTGCTCACCATCGCGGTAGGGCAGCGCTACGGGATGTTCTGTCCAATGCTGGAGATCCGTACTCGTGGCATGGCCCCAGCTCATGTTGCCCCAGTCTGCACCCTCAGGGTTGTACTGGAAGTACAGGTGCCAGAGACCGTGGTGGTACACGAGTCCGTTAGGGTCGTTCATCCAGTTACGTTGCGGGGTGAAGTGGAAGGCGGGTCGCAGTACCTGTCCGGTCGTGGCTTTCACAGGCGCTCCTTTCAGATCGAGTGCCGTTTGACCGGCGGGCAGATGATGCGGTTTGGATGGGTTCCGGATGTGTCATCGATGCCGAGGAGAAGACGCACCCCTGCAGCGCCGAGTTCGTAATGGGGGAGCGCGACGGTCGACAGCGGTGGCCGCAGATGGGCGGCAATAACGTCCTGGTTATCGAAACCCATGACGGCGATGTCGTCCGGGATCCGAAGCCCGTGCTCGCGGATCCCGTCATAGAGCCCCATTGCCACACGGTCGTTGTGGCAGAAGACAGCCGTCACCTTTGAGTCGATAATCTTCGGCGTTGTTGCGTACCCGCCCTCCTGCTCAGGTTCGGCAGGAAATACCAGCGTTTCGTCGAAGGCAATGCCCGCCACCTCGAGCGCGGAGCGGTACCCGGCTAACCGTCCCTTTTGAGCCGGTGACGGCGTGGTCGTGTTGATGAACGCGATCCGGCGGTGGCCGGCGGCCAGTAGCTCTTCGGTGGCGGTGCGGCCGCCCTGTTCCTCATCAGGGACGACGGCGGGAAGCCCACTTCCATCGGCGAAGCAGTTGACGAGCACGGTGTCGGTTTGATGGATTGCTTTCGGAACGGTGATTTCCCGGTGGTACCAACTGGAGTAGAGGATGCCGTGCACCTGATGTTCGAGCATCATGTTGATCGCTTCGTCCTCCGCTGCCCGATTGTCATCCGTGTTGGCAACAAGTAGGACGTATCCGTGCTTCCATGCCTCATCCTGCGCGCCATGGATGATCTGGCCTGCGAAGGGTGTCGTGGCGATCGCGTCGGCGACTAGCCCGATGAAGCGCGAAGTGCCTTGAGAGAGGGTCTTCGCGAGAGCGTTCGGTCGGTAGCCGAGCTGTATGGCTGCCTCCTTGACCCTGCGTCGAGCATCGTCGCCGATCCGCGCGCCGGGTTTGTCGTTCACAACGTGTGACACCGTTGCCACAGAGACACCTGCGGCCTTCGCGAGGTCACGCATCGTCACGGGTGAGTTGTTCTTGCCGTGTCCCAGAGTGGTCATCCCTTATTCGCTCCGCTTTCAAGCCCGTGAATCATTGCCTTGTTCAGGACGAGGAATACCAGGAGCAGCGGGGTGACTGTCACGCAGACGGCGGCGAAGGTAGCTGTCCAGTCGGTGTTGCCCATCGCGCCGATGTAGTTTTGTAGCCCGAGCGGAATCGTCTTCAAGCCGTCGGAGAGCACAAAGGTGTTTGCGAAGATGAAGTCGTTCCAGATGAAGATGCTGTTCACGAGTACGACCGTGATGATTGTGTTTACCGACAGCGGGAACGTGATCTGGGTGAAGATCCGGTAGGGGCCGGCCCCATCAATGGATGCAGCCTCATAAGTTTCCCGAGGGATGTACTCGTAGAAGGAAGAGAAAAGATAGATCCCCATTGGCAGTGAGAACGCTGCCAACGGGATGATCATCGACAGGTGGGTGTCCAACAGGCCGACCTTTGAGTAGTCGATAAACAGGGGCACCAGGGCGATCTGTACCGGCACGATGATGCCCAACAGGAATAGGGATCGCACGAGTCCGCTGAAGCGGAATCCGAGGACCTGCAGGGCGTAGGCGGCCATCATGCCAGCCACGACGATGAGCGCGCTCGCTCCGAGGGTAACAATGAGGCTGTTCAGGATGTTCTGCCACAGGTTGCCGGTTGCGAACGCTCGCGCGTAGTTTTCGAAGGTGAACTCGGAGGGCAACGCGAACGGGTTGCCGCCCGCAAAATCTGCCGCTGTGCGAAAGCTGGTCAGGAAGAGCCACGCAAGGGGATAGACCTGCACGATCACGATGAGCACGACGGTCACGGTCAGCAGTGTGCGGTGAAGCCGGAGCTTCGGGGAACGAGAGCGGACCTTACGCTGGTGGGTCGGCCTTGGCGGTGTGCGCTTGGCTGGCGGGGTGAGGACGGAGGCGTTCACGAGTCGTCCCTTCGACGAAGCAGTAGGAATATGATGCCTACGGCGATCAGGCATTCGACGACGATGAAGACCGAGATCGCACTGGCGTAGCCGTAGTCGGTGTGCACAAACGCGGTCTTATACATGTAGGTTGTCAGCAGCTCCGAGGACTGACCGGGCCCACCATTGGTGAGTAGGTAGGGGATGTCGAATCCGCGGAGGGCGAAGGTCGTCGCCATCACCGTGGTCGTGATCCAGACGGGGCGGATGTACGGGAATCGGATGCGCCAGAACACCTGCCACCACGAGGCGCCATCCAGTCGGGCGGCTTCCTCGAGCTCTTTCGGCACTGCGATGAGCGCTGCGTAGATGATGAGCATGTAGAGCCCGGTGAAGCGCCAGCCCTCCGGGATGGAGACAGCTGCCAGCACTGTCTGCACGTTCGACAGCCACGCGGTCTGCATCCCTTCCAAACCGATCCACGCGAGGACCTGGTTCAGCAGCCCGACGGGTTCGATTGAGTAGATACGCACGAACAGAAAAGCGATCGCGACGGTGGAGATGACGGCGGGCAGCAGGTAAAGCGTCTTCACAAGCTCGCGGGCTCGGGGGAGCGCCGTGAGCAGGCTCGCGACGACGAGCGCGCCGCCGAGTTGGAGCACGAGACAGATCGCCAGATAGACGAGCGCGTTCCCGAACGCCGTCCAGAAGACGTCGTCGCGGGTGAGCATCCTGACGTAATTGTCGAGTCCGACGAAGGCCATGTCCGTGATGCCGTCCCAGCTGAACAAGCTGAGCACCAGCGACTGCACGATGGGAAGCAGTACTGCCACCCCGTAAAGGAGGAGCGGCGGGACGAGGAACACTGCCACTGAGAGACCGGACCGGCGCGGAAGCATCGACGTCCTCATCGGCTGGTGACGACGCCGGGGCGGGCGCGAACGCGCCGCACCCACCCCGGCCTGGGCAATCTCAGTCATCGCTGTTCTCCGCGAGAGTTGCATCCATGGTCTCGATGAACTCATCGGGCGTGATCTCGCCCTGTACCAGGAGCGTCAACTCCTGCTGGAGCCGGGTATTCGTTGCGGGATCGAGTTGCGTGTCCCACGGCATCGCAATAGCCGGTCCTACTTCGTCTGCCTGCTCAACGGCACGCGGGTAGAGTTCAGTCGCGTCAGCGGGGATGGTGGTCTCCGCGGTCGTGGTTGGTGAGAGCGCCCCGGTGGCTGCATAAACTTCCGGGTACCGCTCCAGTGCGAAGGCGAGGAAGTCACGTACGAGTGGGTCGTAGGTTCGAGTGTTGACGGCCATGCCGATGCCCGATGGGGTGACGTATTCGTTGTCTTCTGTGACAGCACCGTCGATGGTGGGAAGGGTGAAGTAGTCGATCGAGTCTCGCACGGCTGGATCGAGAGCTTCCGTGGCGAGGTTGCTCAATTCCCAGGTGCCGATGTTGTAGACCGCGGCGCGACCCGAGGTGAACAGCGCCTGTGCATCCGCGTACCCGGTTGACGAGAAGCCGTCTTGGAAGCACCCGGCTTGGCCCAGCTCATACAGCCACTCCGCTGCGGCTCGCCCGGCGGGATCGGCGAAGGACGCTTCGCCGTTCTTGAGATCCTGGATGTACTCAGGTCCCGCCATCCGGAAGGGGTAGTAGGCCATGTATCGCTCCAGCGGCCACTGGTCTTGCCCGTCCAAAGCGATGGGCGTAATACCTTGGGCGCGGAGCGTTTCGCACATCTGCGGGAAGTCGTCGAGGGTAGCGGGGATCTCAGCGCCTGCCTCTTCGAATAGCGCCGAGTTGTACCAGAAAAACTCGAGCTGGAACTCGAACGGCACCATGTACAGCGAACCATCGTCAAAGCGCTGGTAATTCAGGGCCGCCTCGCGATAGTCGTCCGCCATGTCGAGGTCCTCCAGCAAGACATCGACGTCGACCATGCGACCCTGCCCGGCGAGCTTCTGCGCGAATGGTGTTGCATCGGTATCAAACAGCTCGGGCAGCTTGTTTGCTGCGGCGAGCGTCTCGTACTTCTGGATGTAGGAGGGACGGTCGGGCGTAGTAATGAGATTGAGTGCGAAGCCGGGGTGGTCCTCCGAATACTCTTCGGCAATCTGCTGCATCGCTGTTATCACGCCGCCATCTGCGGGGCGGGAGAGCAGCCAGGAAATTTCGCGGGGAGCGATTTCCCCTTCCGGGTTGACGTTAGCGGGGTCCGCGCTGGGCGCTGTTCCTCCACAGCTCGAGAGGGCGAGGGCGGCGGCGGCGGCAGCGGCGAGGAACGCCGCTTTGCGTGTGGTGGGCATTGTCGTAATCTTCCTTGATTGGTTGGCAGGTGTAATGGGTCGGTGGGGGAGATAGGGCCTACGTCGCCGCGGCGAGGAGATGGTTCTCCGAGGTTCGGGAAGCGGAGCGTTCGTTGGTCCGGGTGAAGACCGAGAACTCCTTGATGGTGACGGCCCCCTCGCCGACGAATGCGCCGACGAGGCCGGTTTGGCGGTCGTAGAGGCGCGTGCTCAGCACGGTGGCGTTGTCGACGGTGGCAACACAGATGTCGCCATCGACGATGACTTCGATTTCATGTTCACCGGGGTCAAGCGTGCAGGGCCGCTCCAATTCCACTGCGAACGGGACATCGCCCGAGATCTGCCACTGTTCCGTTCCGGTCCCACAACGGGGCCACCGGTCGAACACCAGGCGTCCGCGTTTCGGTTCTAGACGAAGAACATAGCCCTCATTACCGTCGGCGCTTGCACGTAGGAGGACTCCGCATTCGTTGGTGTGCTCAGCGATGTCGAAACGGGCGACGAGCCGGAACGCAGCAGGAGCCTCGGCCGGTGTCAGAGCATCCGCGTAGCCGTCGGGTGCGCACAGTGCCGTCCCTGCAGCGATTTCGTCGATTGGTTCCGAGAACGTCTGTCGTAAATCGGTTGTCGGGTGGAATGCGAGGGTTCCGTCCTCGCACTGCTCAGCTTCAAGCACCGATAGCGTGCCTGCCCATTGCCACGCGCCGTCATCGGTTGCGCCCTCACGCGATGCGATCCAGCCGAAGAAAAAGCGGTGCCCGTCGCGTTCTGCCGACTTGGCCGCGTAGTAAGCGCGCCCGTCGATCGTGTCGTGCTCGGGAACAATCCAAGGTCCGTGGAGGCTCCGAGCCATCCGGTACCGCGTTGTGAAAGCATCGCTGAACTCGGAGTAGACGAGGTACCACCAGTCGCCCCATTGGAAAACCTCGGGGCATTCGTGCGCGATGTATCGCCGCGGGTCCCAGAACGGCGGTGCCGGTTCCCAGCTTGTAAGGTCGTAGGATGTGCACTGCGCGATCACGCCTCGCCGCCGCGCGGGTCCCTGGGCGTGACGTGCAGTGATCAGCATCCGCCAGAGCTGTGCGTCCTCGTCCCAGAAGACGAAGGGGTCTCGCCAGTCGGCGGTTTCGTAACCGGCGGTAGCGCCGAAAGTGTCCGATGAATGGCGCTGCCAGGAGACCATTCCGTCGCGGCTCGTCGCATGCATTACTACCTGCAGTGGGATTCCATCCTCGCCGCACAGGGCGGGGTTTTGCCCGGTGTAGAACGCGTGATGAGTGCCATTTCCGTCTAGGACGATGCTCCCTGTGTAAATGTTGTGGTCTTCCGAAGAATGACCTCCGGATGCGATGGCTTCACCGGCTTCGGTGAAGTCGACGAGGTTCTCCGTGAGGA
The DNA here is from genome assembly GCF_029455255.1 of Arthrobacter vasquezii. Taxonomy (NCBI): domain Bacteria; kingdom Bacillati; phylum Actinomycetota; class Actinomycetes; order Micrococcales; family Micrococcaceae; genus Arthrobacter; species Arthrobacter vasquezii. The sequence continues at coordinate 14,594 of NZ_JAROKN010000015.1, forward strand.
CGCGATGCCACGGCATCCCCTCTTTCGGGGTACGGCGCGTCTCGTGTAGGTAGAAGAGGTGGAAGACTCCGCCCTCTTGCCAAGGGATAACATCTCCTACCCAAGCGCCTTCTGGCTGGTAAAACCCTCGTTGGTTCATCTGGCCTCATCATCGTGGTTAATCGGTTACGCACAACGATAAGCTGTTCCGAAATAGTTGGTCAAGCGGTTAATCAAGGTTTTTTTACTGTGGTCAACTTGCCTGCCCCTGTGATCGCACTGAGTTCCTGCGACAGCGGCGGTTCGCAGAAGGGAAGCAACTAGCGCTTCCGACGCGGCCGCAGCATGAGGGGGGACGGCCCGTATTACAGCCGCCACCGGCTTCCGGACGGGCACGAAGTAAGTGATTCGCCAGGGTGCCGTGCGGAGACGAAGAGAGTGAACAATGGTGCCCGAATCGTCCGGGTGCTACTGAAATTGCGGACGTCGCTCAAAGAAGTGGGGTGGGAAGATCTGATCTTCCCACCCCACTTCTTGGCTGGTTGGCCTGGTTGGCTACTTGGCTCCTACTACGACAGTTCGTTGAGTTGTTTTAGTTGCGCCCTTGGAGTTGATGAGTTCTCCGGTGTAGACGTACTTACCGTTGGGGCGGTCGTTGATGTTGGTCTCGAACGTCTGTGCACCTGAAGTCGCGGTTGAAAGGGCTTCGTACCGGATGAGTTTGCCATTTTCATAGAGTTTGAAGAGGGATCCCTTTTCGCCTTCCAGGAGTTGCATGTTCACGGCGAAGTTACCGTCGTGCGGTCCGTTCTTTTGCTGGTGGTCAATGGAGAGTTGTGCTTTACCGGGTGCCTTTGTTGCGCCGTCGCTACTTCCGGTGTCCCACATCGTGCCCGAGAGGGGCGTGATCGTGAGCTTTTCCAGCTGTGCGGTGCCGCCTTCGGAGAACAGCCCGATCTTGTCTGCTCCCGCATTCGGGAATACCTGGTCGGTGATTGTTGTGAGGCCGTTGTTTGCGAACACTTCCACGGAGGCTCGGTCTACGTACATCCGCAGTGATACTCGCCCGTCAACCATCGGGACGGGTGCATCATCGATGGACGAGAACGCCGGGTGAAAATCTTCGTTGCCCGAGTTGGTTCGGTCGACGAACAGCCGTTCCGTGGATGCGTCGTAGCCCACCTTCGTGGCTTCGGTTCCGTCTCCGAGGACGGTCAGCCCGAAGCGTTCCGCGTCGCCGGGGGCGAACTCGGCATCGATCTGCACGAGATCGCCAGCGATGGGCAGCGTTTCGTGCCCCTCACGGATTTCCCTCGGGCCGTCGGTGTAGGCAGCGTAGTCCTTTCGAACCGAATCGATCTGGTCGACGACCTTCTGGACGAGGCGGGGCCCGTCAGGGGTCTGGGTAAGACTGACTTCGCGTGGGAGGGTCATGGAGCTTCGCCAGGTGCTTGTGGGGATGTTGTTGGCGTAGTCCCAGTTGTTCATCCAGCCAAGCATGATCCGCTTGTCGTCGGGAACGTTGCTGAAGGAGACGGTGGCGTAGTAGTCCTTGCCCCAGTCGAGCCAGTCGTATCCTTCAAGTCGGCTGTGTGCCGGGGTGTCGGAGAACATGAATTCATCGGCGAGGATGTGACCCCAACCGCCACGGTTATTGTCGATGATCTTGATTGATGCCTCTTGCCCGGCGAGGTCGCTGACGTCCCAGTTGGTCCAGTCAAGGGATTCACTATTGTTGCCGGTGCTGGATCGAACGACTTCATCGTCAACAACGAGATTCACTGTCGTCTCGCTGCTGCGGGGAAGAGCGGGTTCAGAACCCATGACGACATGGTCGAACGTAAGGTGTCCCCATCCTCCGCTGGCATTGTCTACGAGGCGAAGGGCGGCCTGCTGCCCGGTGTAGGCGCTTACGTCCCAGTTGCGCCATTCGAGGGCTCCGGAGTTCTTTCCGGTTGCTGTTTCGACCACCGTTCCGTCCACGACCAGTTCGGCCTGGAGGGTTCCGTCGTCGCGTTGTCCACCTCCGATGAGAAAGCTGATGTTGCTGTCATCGATGGTGAATTCCGGTGAGGTGAGTGTCCCCGTGTTGTTATCGCCTTCAGGGCCACCTTCGAAGGTGTTGATCCGCTTAGCACCGATAAAGTATTCACCGCCTGCCGTTGACGGATTCCGTGCCGGCTCGAAGTCTCCTGCCAGCTGCCAACCAGCATCGGAAAGATTTGTTCCGTCCGGAAATTCAAAACCTTCGAAGAGAAGGTCTCCGGCGGGCGGTTCGTTGGCTAGCTGACCACCAGGAACGTGAGGATGATTGCCGCCGCCGACCAGGAAGTTGATGTAGTCCTGCTCGATCGTGAAAGCGGGGGATTCGATGGTACCTAAAGGCCAATCGCCGTCGTTGAAGCCATTGATCAGCCCCGTGCCGCCGAATCCTGTGACCGGTGTCTGTCCCGGGAGGGAACCAGTTGCCGGGGCATCGCCCCACGGCCCGTTCTTCCAGTTGCCGGGTTCATTATTGACCGTCCAGCCGTTGTAGGTGCCGTCATTGAAGCCGGCGAAGACGGTTCCTTCGGGCATGGTGTCGAGGGGGTCAGTGGTGTCGGAGGTGAAGGTGGTGCCATCGAAGTCGCCGACGAAATACTGGCCACCGCTTCCTCCGGCAACGGCTCCTGGGTTGAGGTTGACGACCATCACCCATTTGACGTTGTTGGGGTCACCGTCGACAGCGATGGGGAACAGGTCGGGGCATTCCCAGATGCCTGCAACCGAATTTGCGGGACCGAAGTCGCTGAGGTGTGTCCAGTCTTTGAGGTTGTCGCTCTTGTAGAGGACTACTTTGTGGTCGGTTGCCTCGACCGCGGTCATCACCCAGTAGGAGCCGGCTGGTCCGTCGTAACGGAAGACCTTGGGGTCGCGGAAGTTCGCCGAGTCCCGGTCCAGTACGGGATTGCCCTCGTACTTCGTCCAGGTCTGGCCATCATCAGTGCTGTAGGCGAGTGACTGTGCCTGCTTGCCCGCATGCGTTGGGTGCGCACCCGTATACGCGCTTGTGTAAATGGCCACGAGCGGCGGGTTCTCGGCTGTGCCGAAGCCCGAGGAGTTGTCCTGGTCCACGACCACCGATCCGGAGAAGATGTCCTCAATCGCCACTCCATCGGCGTTGAAAGTCTGAGGGATCGCAAGCGGCTGCTCTTCCCAGGTGAGCAAGTCTTTGGACGTGGCATGGCCCCAACTCATGTTGCCCCACGTCGTCCCAACAGGATTGTGTTGATAGAAGAGGTGGTAGACGCCCTTGTGGTAAACCATCCCATTTGGATCGTTCATCCAATTCTTCTCCGGCGTGTAATGCAGATACGGCCGGTACTGCTGAGTGGCCGGATCGACGGCAGTCTCCTCAGCAGACGCCGGGATGGAACCAACGGCTGCCATCGAGGCGACAAGCGCCCCAGCAAGCCCTAGAGCCAGAACTCTCGGTTTCGGTGTGTATGTTCCCATGAGCAGGTACGCCCTTCATTGCGCGTGTCGGCCGGTGCGGCCTGACAACGTTGTCATGATAGCGAATGTGATGCTACTCACTGTCCAGTGGACAATTCAAGAAGAATTTTGGCCAGTTGCCGGGACCCCTCGATTACATTGGGCCACGAAGCGAACCCCTTCGATTCGGCAGGTGTCAAAGTGACACGCTGGGGTAGCGTGGTTTCGCTCTGTAGCGAATGTGGGTGACGACCACCCGACTGTGGGTTACGACCACCCGACGTTAGGGGTGGGTTTCACGTGTGCTGTCAATTTATCAATTTATGAGGGGGAGTATCTCGCCGGTGCCGCGGGCGATGAGGGTTGTCGGCACGATGCAGCGTCTGGCGGGGCAGTTATCTCCATCGAGGCGGTCAATGATCCGTTCGGCTGCTGCTCGGCCTATTTCCTGCGGGTCCTGGGCGACAACAGTGACGCCGGGCTCCAGCAAGTCCGATAGTTGGAAGTCGTCAAAGCCAACCAGGGCAGTGGTGTGGTGGGCGCCTCGTGATCGTAGGGCGCGGATCGCTCCAATGGTGACGAGGTTCTGGCTGGTGAAAACCGCGGTTGGCGGCGTGGCAGAGTCCAGCAACGCGAGCATTGCCTTCGTTGCGGATTCCTCATTGTGCAGGTCTTCAATGACGGGTATCCCGCCTGTGGGAATGCCGGCCCTGCCTAGGGCATCAAAGAATCCACCTCTCCGCTCCCTGGCGGTGTAAATCTCCCTCCGGTCGCCCAAGTAGGCGATGCGGTGGTGACCATGGTTTAGGAGATGTTCGGTTGCGGTCATTGCGCCGCCTCGGTTGTCGCTGATGACAGTATCGCCTGAAATGCCGACGGGCTCTCGGTCAACAAACACCATGGGTGTTCCATGGCGCATCTCCGGGGCGAGGTAGGACTGGTCTTCGGAGATCGTGGTCAGGATGAGTCCGTCCACCCTGCGGCGAAGGAACGCGTTGACTGCGACCTTTTCCCGTTGGGAGTCGTCGTCGAGGCTGGAGGCGAAGACGGCTATGCCTCTCGCCTGTGCTGCGTCTTCCACGGCTCGGTGCAAGGTGCCGGAGAAGGGATTGTCGACACTGCTGACCAGAAGTCCCAGTGTGCGAGTTCGCCCATCGGCGCGCCGGAGGTTCCCAGCTCGCTCATCCAACTGGTAGTCCAGGGACTGAGCGGCTTCCATAACTCTCGCGATCGTCGCGGAGGACACGTTCGGTTCACCGTTCATCACTCGTGAGACCGTCTTTATACCGACGCCTGCCAGTGTGGCGACATGCCTCATGGTCGGCCGCGACCGTCCCGCACGGGCTGGTTTAGACGACTGTGACATCGATGTCACGATGCAACCTCCAATATCAAAACAGTTGTTGACTGTGAGCTAGACAATAGTCTATACATGCTTATGACATCGTTGTCAGAAGGTATGTCCCTCCAGTTATAGGAGATTCACTGATGAATCGCACTACCACCGCTACTCGCTTCAAGCACCTCCTCGCAGCAGGCTCGTTCGTTACCATCGCCGCCCTTGGGATGACGGCTTGCGGCGGAGGTTCCTCCGAGCCGTCCACCGCAGGTACTGGAGCCGGAACAGAGGGGGGCCCGGTAGGGGTCTCGCTTATCGTCAAGACCACCACCAACCCGTTCTTCGTTGCCATGCAGGAAGGAGCCGAGGCTGCGGCACAGGAACACGGCGTCGAGTTGACCATGGCTGCTGGCAAGGAAGACGGCGACGAAGACAGCCAAATCCAGGCAATTGAAAACGCCATCTCCCGCGGAGACGCCGGAATCCTGATCACACCCAATGGACCGGCAGTTGAAGACGCACTCGTTCGAGCACGCGAAGCGGGCCTATACGTTATCGCGCTCGACACACCACCGGGCAACCCAGAGTCGGTGGACATCACCTTCGCCACCGACAACTTCTCCGCTGGCCAGAAAATCGGTGAATGGACCGCAGCGAAGCTCGACGGGGACAAGGCAACCATCGCCCTGATTGACCTCTTCGACGACAAGATCGTCTCCGTTGACTACAACCGCGACCAGGGTTTCCTCGACGGAATGGGCATCGACACGGCCGATCCCGAGCAGAACGGGGACGAGGCTAAGACCGGATCCTACAGCGGCGGCGACTACGAGATCGTCGGCAATGAAGCCTCCCAGGGCGCGGAAGACGGTGGCCGTACTGCTGCTGAAAATCTTCTGAGTGCCAACCCTGACATCAACGTCGTGTACACGATCAACGAGCCCGCAGCAGCCGGCGCATATGAAGCCTTCAAGGCGGCTGGCAAGGAAGACGTCATCATTGTCTCGGTCGATGGTGGATGCGCCGGAGTCGGTCAGATTGATGAGGGCATCATCGACGCCACAAGCCAGCAGTACCCGGTGAAGATGGCTGAACTGGGTGTCGAGGCCATCGCCGGCCTGGTCGAGACCGGAGAAGCACCGGAAGTCACTGAAGGGCTCGACTTCTACGACACCGGAGTGGCACTGGTTACCAACGAGCCCCAGGACGGCGTCGAGTCAATCGATGCCGCCGAAGCCAGCGAAATCTGCTGGGGCTAAAACCTGCTCTTCCTGAACTGCGGTAGTCCGCGGGATGTGTACAGCTCTCCCGCGGACTACCGTCAAAGATGACCAATGGAGTTCTGACGTGAATCAACCAACGAGCACGGCCCCCGCCGACAGCTCCCATGACCTGGCCGGTGCATTCCTTGACCGGACAACACCTCTCTCGAAGATCCGCAACGCCCTTCACCGGTACCCTGCGCTTAGCCCTGCCATTGTCCTGGTCATAGCTGTCGTGGTATTCGGAATGCTCAATGAGCGATTCCTACTCCCCGCCAACCTGTCCTTAATTACCCAACAAGTGGCCGTGGTAGGCACGCTCGCCATCGCACAGACGCTCATCATCCTGACGGCAGGAATCGACCTCTCCGTAGGAGCCGTCATGGTGCTCGCCTCCATAGTGGTGGCGCAAACCAGTACACAGATGGGCTTGCCGGGGTTTCTCGGGCTTCTGCTGGGTCTCGTCGTTGGACTAGCAGCAGGAGCGTTCAACGGATTCCTCGTCACCCGGCTGAAACTCCCCCCCTTCATCGTCACCCTCGGAACCCTGAATATCTTCCTCGCACTCATGCTCCTCTACTCGGGCGGCGCCACCGTCCGTGGGACGGACATGCCCGGCGTACTCACCGCAACCGGTAACACCTTCAACGTCGCCGGTGTGAACATCACGCACGGCGTGATCCTCATGCTGATGCTCTACATAGCGATCGCCCTGATTCTCGGGAAAACGGCATGGGGCCGCCATGTATACGCCGTAGGCGACGACAAGGAAGCGGCGCGGCTGGCTGGCATCAGCGTCAACCGGGTTCTCATGAGCGTCTACCTCGCAGCTGGAGCCATTCTGGCAGTGGGAGCCTGGATCCAGATCGGCCGCAGCAACGCCGCCTCGCCTAACGCTGGAGCGGACCTCAACCTCGACTCGATCACCGCAGTCGTCATCGGCGGAACAAGCCTCTTCGGAGGCCGCGGCACCGTCTGGGGCACGCTACTCGGTGCGCTCATTGTTGGTGTTTTCCGCAATGGGCTCTCGTTGGCGGGGCTCGATGTTCTGTGGCAGACCTTCGCCGTAGGCGTTCTCATCATTATCGCTGTCTCAGTCGATCAGTGGATCCGAAAGGTACGCAAGTGACCAACACAACCAACCTGAACTCGACACCGACCACGACACACACCCGGGAACCCATACTCAAGGCAACGAACCTCGTCAAGACCTTCGGCAAAGTCGTCGGTCTGGACGGTGTCAGCCTCGAGCTTTTCCCGGGGGAGGTCCTGGCCATAATCGGCGACAATGGCGCAGGCAAATCGACCCTCATCAAATGCCTCACCGGCGCCGAGATCCCAGACGAAGGCCGGATCGAACTAGACGGCAAGCCGGTCCACTTCAAACGCCCACAAGACGCCAGATCGGCTGGTATAGAGACCGTCTACCAGAACCTAGCCGTATCACCCGCTCTCGACGTGGCCGCAAACCTCTTCCTCGGGCGAGAAGAACGACGAAAGGGGATCCTCGGATCAGTGTTCCGCGTCGTGGACACGAAGGGGATGCGGAAGAAAGCGAAAGCCGAGCTCCTGGAACTCGGGATCAGCACCCTGCAAGACGTCACCGTGCCCGTCGAAAACCTCTCCGGCGGCCAGCGGCAAGCAGTAGCCGTTGCCCGGGCGGCGGCATTCGGGTCGAAGGTTGTGGTTCTCGACGAACCCACCGCAGCACTCGGCGTCCGAGAGTCGAAGCAGGTACTTGAGCTCGTCAAGAACTTGCGGGATAAGGGCATCCCCGTGATCCTCATCAGCCACAACATGCCGCACGTCTTCGAGGTCGCCGACAGAATTCACATCCAGCGCCTCGGAAAATGCGCGGCGACAATCACACCGCAAAGCCACTCAATGACCGACGCGGTAGCAATCATGACCGGAGCGCAGACCGCATGACCGCAGGCGATGACTTCGCGGCCCCCGTGGCCCTGTACGCCGAATTCACCGCGAAGCCGGGATGTTCCGAAGCCGTGAAGGCGCTGCTGGCCGAATTGGCAAGAAAAGTACAACGGGAACCGGGAAATCTCGTCTTCGACCCACACCAGGAGGAAGCAAATACGGACAAGTTCTTCGTCTACGAGGTATATCGGGACGCTTCAGCGTTCCAAACCCACCTCAGCGCAGACTACGGATCCGTATTCAACGCAAAACTGACGGAACTGATCATCGAAGACGGCTCAGTACTCACATACCTGCTCCCCCTCGACCTGCACTCCTAACGACCGCTCCACACCGGTCACTTGCCACAACCTGCCTAAAACGACGCGTGAAAAGCACCTTGCAATGGATAGTGACCGATGCAGGACCACGCTTTCGCGCTGAATCCCACTTGCGTCACTCTATGAAAGGTCGCCAATGCGAACAGTTCAATACACCGGCGACGACCCCAAACCGAACGTTGACGTCGTTGTTGTCGGCGAAGCCCTCGTGGACATTGTTGTCTCTCCTCGAGGCACTGCGGAGCACCCTGGTGGCTCACCCGCGAACGTTGCCTATGGACTCGGGCGGCTGGGTGTGGACACCGCGTTGTTCACCTCGATCGGCGAGGACCACCATGCCGCCGCCATCGAGAAGCACCTTCGAAGCGCCGGTGTTGATCTATTGCCCGGTTCCAAGGGCAGTGGCGGAACCGCTACGGCGACTGCGATGCTGGCATCCGATGGTTCAGCACAATATGACTTCGACATCCGATGGGACCTGCCACGGATCGCTCCGGCGGCCCTTCCCAAAATCCTGCACACCGGCTCAATAGCTACCTTCCTGGCTCCAGGAGCGACAGTAGTAAGAGAGCTTCTCGCGCAAGCACATGAGCGTTGTGTCGTCACCTACGATCCCAACATCCGCCCTGCACTGCTTGGCAGCCAATTTGAGGCAAAGACCATCTTCGAGGAACTGGTCCCGCTCACAGAAGTGGTTAAACTCAGCGACGAGGACGCGCTGTGGCTCTACCCACATCTATCCATGGAAGACATCTCAAATCGCATTCTTGACCTTGGGGCCGGACTCGTCGCTGTCACCATGGGAGCGGACGGTTCCCTGCTCACAACCAGAGGTACGCAGGTGTTCGTTCCCTCGGTCAAGTCTGCCGTGGTCGACACCATCGGGGCCGGCGACTCGTATATGTCTGCCCTGATCTACGGACTCCTCCTGCGCGGAGCAGATGGGCTAGCACCGTCGGTACTTGAGTCGCTAGGCCGCATGGCGTCCAAAGCAGCGGCCATCACAGTACGCCGACCAGGTGCTCACCCTCCAACATCAGAGGAACTACACGAAGAACTCCCGGAGCATCAACCGGTGGCCCCACGAAGCCCGGTGTAGCTCCCTCGTATGTGCTCCAGGGTTTGGTCATCACCGCGATCTTTGCATTCCTCACCTCCATGCTCAGATCCACTCGATTCCGATCACCTCACTGGAATCCACCTAGGTCTTACCCTTTGCGCCGTGGTTCTTCAGCTCTTGACGGGATCGAATGTGGCTGCAAAATGATTGCGGGGATCAGGTAGGTCAGGATCGAACACAGTCATCCTGCAGGTTGGACCGCGATCATCCACCCGTGTTGGATGAGCTCGGTATGGATCCGGCGGTGCCCGTACCGGCCGTGGTTCTCCCCGAAGAACTCCATGACGGGCGGGCCTTGAGCGCAGCCCTGCGGATCGGGGGCCAGAAGGAGGGCCTGCTGGTAGAAGGAGGGAGACCGGGCAAGACCGGTCACCTCCAGCAAACCGGAAGGGGAAAGGCGGCCTTGAGGGCGATGATGGTTTGCGCCTTTACCGTCGTTCCTGTGCTCTCGAGGCCCACAATTTTCCCAGATATTCCACTTCCGCCTGCAACCGTTCGTTCTCCCGCCGCAACCGCTCCAACTCGGGTACCTCCGCAGGTGGCGGTCACCAGGTTCTCTGGGTTGCCCTTTTAGGTTTTGCCCGCAACGCGTCCACGCCCTCGCGGCGATACTTGCGTGCCCATGCCTTTACCCATTGGGGCGAGGAAAGGCCAGCCTCGGCGGCAAGGTCCTGAGCGGCTTCGCCATCGAGGAACCGTTGGACCAACGTGACGAGGAGTAATTCAGTCCTACGGGAGATACGATTATTCGCATCCTCGTCACTAAGCTTCACTGCATTGACAATCTCGGACCGGGCAGGAATGCTGCCGATACGGCGTAATCATGCAGGCTTTCAAGTTTGCCGTGAGAGTTGGCGGACGAGGACTGGTGCGGTGCTGGTCACCAGAATTTTCTGGCTCGCTTGAAGACCTGACCCCAACGCGAATGCCCCGCTCGATGTGAACAGCTCTACTACAGGGCTGTCGATGATCATTGTGACTCGACCGTGCGTGTGCTCAACCTGGTGCTCTTCGGCCCCGACGGTGATGCGAAGGGTTCCAGCTTTTCCGTTGATGGTGACGTGCTGCACGCCCTCTTGGGTGAGCTGCAAGGCAGCCATTTCTGTTCCGTCCCAGGTGAGAGTGTGGGCGTTGTCGGGAGACAGACGGAATTCGGTTCCCTCGTCTGATGAACCCTGGTAGGTGGAGAGGTCCGGGTGGGGCTCGCTGACCAGGGTGTTGCCTATCAGCCGCAATCGGTGCGGAATGCTTAGTGCACTGGCCCGGCCGGCGGCTTCGTCTAGGTAACCGCGAATCCAAAAAATCAGCCCAGGAGCACCATCCTTGTCGCGGAAGAATGACGGCGCGTAGTAGCCGGAGCCGTAGGTGAGTTGCCCCCAGCTTTCGGCACTGAATTTACCGTCCTCGTAGGTCCCGACGCCGTAGGCAACGTAGTGCAACACATCGTCTTCCCATACGGAAGTTACAAGCACCGCCCGCCCATCGATTTTGAATATTTGTGGGCACTCCCAAAGGGTCCCGGTCCAGACCGGTGAGGTTTCAGATCCTGCTCGCTGTGCTGCAATCCCGTCGTATTGCCATTTAGCCAAGTCATTCGACGAGAAGGACGTCGCAGCGGCGATGCCGCCGTGGAGGCCGGTTCCGACCAGCATCCGCCACTTCTGTCCATCTTGAAAGACGAAGGGGTCGCGGAATGCGATGGTGTCGAGTTCGGCCGGCACATCGACGACGAAGTCACCCTTTGTCCATGTGTTCCAGGTGTCATCGGCGGGGAACGCTTGGCGAACCCGACCGATCCCGAAATCCGGGATCGCGACTGAGGTGTAGAACATGGTTCCGTTTCCGGTTTCGGGGTGGACGGCGATGGATCCCGACCAAATGCCGTCATCGCCTTCACCGGGGGCGATAGCGATTTGTTCTTCCTTCCAGCTCATGAGGTCGCTGGAGGTTGCATGGCCCCAATGGCAGTTAGGCCCCCACACGGTCGAGTTGGGTACGTATTGGTAGAAGAGGTGGTATTGGCCGTCTCTATAGGTGAGCGCCAGTGGGTCGTTGATCCACCCCTGGTGTGGGGTGAAGTGGAATTCGGGTCGCAGGGGGAGTTTGGACACGTTCATCGTGCCTTTCAGGGGTTCTTGAGTTGTGTGTTGACAGTGGGCTTGCTGTCAGCGGGCATTGCCACTGATGAAGGCGCGAATCCGTTGGGCGTGCTCGCGGTTTCCTACTTCCCAGGTGTCCACTTCTTCCGACCGCGCCTCGCGCAGGGCGTCACGGGCAGCGGTGAACTTCTTCATCCTCTCTGCGGTGTCCCTGCGCGCCTTCTGTTGGTCCTCACTGAGGTCAGGCAGTGGTGTCTCGATGACCCGATCGATCGGTCGGAGAGGCAGCCGTTCCTCGACCTCGGGGATCCTCAGCTCGGGTGACGGGAGGCTCTGGTACCAGTAGGCGGTCGAAGACCAGTCGTCGGACAGGTGATTGGCGTGGCCGTGTTCGAAGGTCACTTTGATGCGTTTCTTGAACCTGATTGGGTCGGTGAGGTGGAAACGGTAGCTGTGGTGGAAGCCGGGGACGTCTTCTTCGTGGACTATGGTCCCGTTCATGGCGTAGGCGTTGCGCTGCATGCCCCAGGCATGGCCAAAGTAGTCCTCCATCCCGGTGCCGTGCAGACTGGGTGGCCAGGTGTCGTCGTCGATGAAGATCATGTCGTCGCCCTCGCCCCACCATGATCCTTGGAAGTGTCGCACGGCGAGGTTGCAGCCGACGTAGTGGCCCTCACCCTCCGTTTCGAGGACGACGTAGTTGTCCTTGCCATCCAGGTTGGGGATCGTGACTTCGATGCTGTTGGTTTGCAGGTCAGGTCCCCACCCCTTGTTAGGGAGTTGCCGGCGCCAGTGACTATGGAAGTAGGCGACGTCCTCGGGCAGGGGCTGGGAGTACAGTTCGTAGTCGATGTAGAAGTACTGCAGGTACGGAACGTCGTTCTGGTTTTCCACGACGACGCGGGCGCGCTTGTTGAAGGGCATTGCGAAGTAGCTGTTGAAGGCGGCGCTTCCGCCGAAGGTGTGGAGTTCGGCTTCTTTGGCCGACACGGACAACGGGAGAGAATCGTAGGAACCGGAGAGGGAGTTCATCAGCCCGAAGAAGTCGCCCAAGGGTGCGATGACGCTGGGGGTTTCTTGGTCGTCCCAGTAGATCTTCAGTACGATCTTCCGGTAGTAATCGGGGTCAACGACTTCCCAGCTCACTCCGAGTGCGTTATGGATCTCGAGCATAGGGACGCCGACCGCCGCCGGATCGATTTGTCCCGGCCCGGGCTGAAGTCGGCATGACTGGGTCATCCAGATGTGGGTGATGCAGCCTGGGCCTTCGATGTCGGCAAGCACCCGTTCCTGGCCGGGCATGACGATCCAGTTGTCCCGGTTCCGTCCGGTTTGGTCCCAGCTGGAGGAGCGCGCGGAACGTGCATCCTTGATTCTGACCAAGTCGGCGAGTGGTCCCTGGGAAGGCCCGGCGGTTCCCTGCGTCGGCGTGGTGGTCATCCTTTAACTCCTGATTGTGTGAGGCTCGCGATGATCCACCGCTGAGCAATGATGAAAACGATGAGTGCTGGCAGAATCGCGATCACGGTCGCGGCCATGACAAGTGAGAGGTTCCCGGCACCGTAGGGTCCCAACAGCAGCACGAGTGCTAGGGGGAGGGTGGCGGTCGATGTGTCGTTGAGGAAGATGGAGGGGGCGAAGTAGGCGTTCCAGCTTCCAAGAAAGGTGATGATGCCCAGGGTGCTGATGCCGTTTTTCGCCAATGGCAGGGCGATGAGACGGTAGACCGTCCACGCGTTCGCTCCGTCCAGTCGAGCCGCTTCGAGCATTTCTTCCGGGAGGGAGAGGAAGAATTGGCGCATGAGGAATACGCCGAGTGCTCCGGTGATTCCAGGCAGGATCAAGCTCAGGGGATTATTGATGAGGCCCCATTCGCTCATCATGAGGAACAGGGGGATGATCGTCACTTGCGGAGGCACCATGAGGGAGGCCAGCAGGAGGATGAAAATGATGTTTCGGCCAGGGAACCGCAGCCTCGCAAAGGCGAACCCCGCCATGGGCGCCGTAATGATCATCCCAATGCTGACTGCTATGGCGATCACTGCGCTGTTGAACATGTTGCGCAGGATCGGCACCGGACCGTTGACTGCGTCCGGGTAATTTTCCCATTGGAATTCATTGGGGAACCAGAGTGGAGGCAAATCATATGCGTTGCCGGGGGAGCGCAGGGACGTTGTGAACATCCACAGGAACGGAGCGACCATGGCTATCGCGCCCAACGTAAGCAAGACGAGCGAGATTGCTTTTCCGATGGACGGGCGACGGCGCCCGCGACGATAGTTCCGCCGGGCCGCAGTTCCCCGTTTGCCCGTGCCCGCACTGTTTAGATCTTGGTCGTGGGGTGGTGCTGGGAGTGGGCCGCCGAGAGTGGAAACGGTTTGGTTACTCATAGTGCACCCAGGACTTTCTTACGCGGAACTGAATGAGCGTGACGAGCAGGATCAGCATGAAGAGTGAGGTGGCGATCGCTGAGGCGTATCCCATGTCAAAGTCGTTGAAGGCTTTTTCGGTGAGGTACATGACGACGCTGCGGCTTGAGTCACCTGGCCCTCCACGTGTCAACACGATGATGGATTCGAAGATTTGGAAGGCACCGATGGTTGTCGTGGTGACGTTGAAAAAGGTGGCCTGGCTGATCATTGGGAAGGTGATGCTCTTGAACCGACGCCATGGCCCGGCTCCGTCGACTTCTGCCGCCTCGGTCATTTCTTTTGGAACTTCCTGGAGGGCCGCGACGTAGATGAGCATCGCGAATCCGATGTTCCGCCAGGTATCGACGATGATGACGGAGAGTTTTGAAACTTCCGGGCTGTTGAGCCAATCGATTTCTGGAAGGCCGCTGCTGGTCAGGTAGTAGTTGATGACGCCGGTGTCTTTCTGGAAAAGCGCCTGCCAGATGATAGACACGTAGACCAGCGCGACGAGGTAGGGGAAGAAGTACGCCGACCGGAAGATCGTGTTGAGCCATTGCGGCATGTTCTGGTTAATCAGAACCGCCGCGGCCAGCGCGATCGTATTGATCAGGATCACGGCGGCGCCCACGTAGATGAAGGTATTTCCGTAGCTTTGCAGCAGGCGCGAATCCGTGAACATCCGGACATAGTTGTCGATTCCGACGAACTCGGGCGGCCTGAGGATGTTGTATTTCGTGAAGCTCAGCGCCAACGCCGCGACTAGAGGACCGAGGATGAATAAGAGGAAGCCGACGACGGAGGGGCCGATGAAGGCGTAACCGGTGAGGGCTTCACGGCGGCGTCCGCCGGAGAGCCGGCCCCAAGGCCTTGTGGCCGGCCTCTCCGACGGGGTGGAACGAATCTGAGTACTACTCACGATCAAGCGCTTCCTGTACTTCATCATTGGCTTCGGAGAGTTCCTTTTGTGGGTCTCCGCCGGCGAGGATCTCGTCCATTGCCCTCATGAACGCCGGTTCCAGGGTGTTGTAGACCCGAGGTGCGGCTACCGGTTCGGCGTAGTTGATGGAGTCGTAGTACAGCTCGGCGTGTTCTGGGTAGGCCAGGAAGCTTTCGGACTGGGCCGCTTCCTTGTTGGCTGGGATTGCGGCGCCGGCGGCTGCCCATTCCTGCTGCGTCTTGGTGTCGGTCAGCATCTTGATGTACTCCCAGGCGAGGTCCTTGTTGTCGGACTGCTCGGAGACAGCGAACCCGCCGCCGCCGAATACTGTGGATTTCTCGGTGTTCTGTGGCCAGGGCAGGATGTCGTAGTCGGAGAACCCTGCGTCTTCGAAAGGACCGACGACCCAGTGGCCGGCACCGGTCATCGCTACTTTGCCGGCAGGGAAGAGCTGGTACGGGTCTGCTCCCTTCGGTTGCGGTGCTACACCTTCCTCTGTCACCAGATCTCGGATCCAGGTGGCGGATTCGACGGTGGCTGGGTCGTCGAGGGTTGGGGTTTCCCCGTCTTCGCTCATCTGGGAGGCCGAGTTCGAGTAGAGCCAGGGAGTGAGTCCGAAGTTGAAGTACGGAAGGCCGAAACCATAAACCTTATCTTTGCCTTCACCGGTGGTGAGCTTCTTAGAAATCTCGAGGAATTCGTCCCAGGTCCAGTCCTCCGAGGGGCGTTCGATGCCTGCTTCTTCGAACATTTTGGTGTTGTAGTAGATCAGCATCGAGTTCCAGGTGTTTGGCATGAGGTAGGTGCTGCCGTCCTCAGTGAACCCGTCGACCAGCGCCGGGTCGAAGCTGGCGATCAGCTTTTCCCCCTCAGGGTCGTTCTGGATGTAGCCGTCCAGCGGGGCGAAGAGCTCGTTGTGGAGACCCAGATCCACGCCTTCAGTTGCGATGTTGATGACGTCTGGCGCGTTTCCAGCAGCCACCGAGGAGACAAGCTTGTTGACGTATTCGGTCCAGGTGGTGATGGGGGTGAAGTCATTGTTGACGGTGACGTTGGGGTACTTCTCGTTGAAACGTTCGGATACGTCGTCGTAAATGGCCTCGTCGCCGGGGTCCCCCCAGTTGGAGATGGTGATTTCGGCCGTGACCTCCGATGCCGGTGCCTCGTAGGGTCCCTCGGCTGCGGGAACTTCCTGATCGTTTGAACCTCCACATCCGGTGAGGAGGCTGAGGGAAAGCACAGCAGCCAAGCTCAGGCTGAGGCGCGACGTGATGGGGGACATGGTGGTGCTCCTTTGCATCTGTTGGTTTAGAAACTCGAGGGCGTCATAGGGACGGCGATGCCGCTCGAACTTCGGTACTCAATCGTTGGAGATAGCCGTGTGGTGGTGGGCGGGAGGCGTACAGGCGAGGATCCTCGCGCCTTATCTGCGAGCCGGTTGGCCAACAATTCAGCCGCCGCCACACCAACTTCGAATGCCGGTTGCCGGACAGTAGTCAGTTGCGGTGTGAAGAGGTCCGAGTAAGCGAACCCGTCAAAAGTTGCGAAAGCGATCTCGGAGGGCAACTGCAGGTTCCGGTTCTGCACTATTTTGAGCGCCCGAGCAGCTAGCACGGTGCTGCAGGCGATCAAGGCCGTCGGTTTAAGATCTGCATCCAGCGCGTGCTCCAATTGACCGTCGATGACGTCGAAGGCTGGCACATCGGCGATGATTGTCTGCGCAGATGCGTCAAGGTTCAGCTGAACTGACGCTTCGACGAAGGCATCGCGTCGCTCGCGCAGTGTTGGAACCCTACAGTCGCCAGCGACGAAGACGAATCGCTGGTGCCCTTGATCGACAAGGTGCTTCACCAGTTCGATAGTGGGTAGCCGGTTCTCGACGCCTACCTGGTCAACCCGCATCCCGCAGAGACGGTCCATAAGGACCAGAGGCGTACCCTCGCCCACGATGCCGTCAACAACATCCTGACGTGACCCTGCAGCCCGTGCCAGAATCAGCCCGTCAACGCGCCGCTCCAGGAGGGCTTCTACGGCTTGTGCTTCCCGGTCGGGATCTTCAGCGGAATTTGCCAGCAGTAGCGTGAGCCCGAGTCTGGTGACCGCATGCTCAACCCCATGCACCATCTCCGCGAAGGCCGGCTCGCCCGCATCCGAGACAATCAAGCCCACACTGTCGGTCTGCGACCGGCGCATAGCTCTCGCCACGGCGTCTTGGCGGTAAGAAGTCGCCTCAATAGCCTTCAACACCTTCTCGCGCGTCTCGGGTTCAACGTGGCGAGTTCCGTTCAAGACGTGGGAGACCGTCGAGATAGATACGCCCGCCAAACTGGCAACCATCGCCATCGTTGTCATACCTGCTCCTCAGAAAAACGTTTGCGCGAACGATTCGATACTAGGGTGTGAAGTCCGACACATGCAAGAGGGAAACAGGGGGAATTTTGAGAGAGAACGAGAAACGAAAAAGAAGATGAAGTTGCGATCTTGGTTGCGGCACATCTCCCTATGCGAGGCAGGCTGCAGCACGCTCAGGAGAGCGATCGAGCCCCCGAATCCGCAGTATTCAGCGTCAATATACACACATCTGTGGTAGCTCAATCGGCTTTCGGTGGCGATGGCCTGTCATCATTCGCCCTTAAGCGCCCACTGCAGTCCCACCCTTGACAATGTGGCACAACTCACATTTAGATACTCAAGGTCGCGCAATCGTTTTTCTGGCGACTGGTCCACGGTCCACGGTCCACGAGTAGCGAAAGAGAGACATCATGCCCTCAGAAAAAGCGATACCTCGACGATCAGTGCTGGGTGCACTTGGAGGAGCTGCAGGCCTTCTCGCATGTGCCCTGGTGCGCCCGCCACAGGCACTTGCGCGCCCGGAGGAAACGGGCGCCCGCCCTCAGCCTGCGCCGGGCCCCAACGCTGACAGCGGCGTGAGCATTGTCGGCGTCCTGTAATTAGGAACACCCGGCAACTTCCGGCACTGACAAACCGACCCCCAACCCGCAAACATGAGAGAAGACAACCATGGCCCAGACTGTTTACGACGTCACCACCTGGACCGGCGCCAGCGTGTCCCCGTATGCCGATATCGGAAAGGTGATGAATGAGATCATCGCGGACATCAAGGCTACTCAGACGAGCCAGACCACCCGTCCGGGCGCTGTAATCTACATTCCACCCGGGCACTTCGATCTAAAAACTCGCGTGGTGATCGACATCAGCTACCTACAAATCAAGGGCTCCGGGCACGGGTTCCTTTCGGAAGCAATCCGCGACGAAAGCGACTCATCCCAATGGGTGGAAACACTGCCAGGCGGTAGCCATATTCGTGTGATGAACACGGATGGACACAGCGAAGCATTCCTCATTGCCCGTTCCGGCAGTCCCGCAAGTGTCGGACGTCTGAACTCCGTCGAGTTTCGGGACTTTTGCATCGACGGAGTTGAGAGCTCTAAGCCGTACATCCCGGGAAACGGGAAGACTGGCATCCTCGCTCAAACCGACAATGACGCATTCCGGATCGAAGGAATGGGATTCGTCTACCTCACGCACGCCATCATTCTTCGCGGCGCGGACGCCCCATATATAACCAACAACTTCATAGCTGAGTGCGGCAGTTGCATCGAACTCCTTGGCGCTTCACAAGTAGTGCGCGTCACGAACAACTTCCTTATTAGTGCGTGGGCCGGTTCCGCAGTCTTCGCAGAGAACGCGGAGGGACTCCTCATCTCGGGCAACTCGATCCTCTGGTATGGATCTGTGCGCTTAGTCAACAGCAAGCGCTGCTCCGTCACAGCGAATAAGTTCGTAAGCTCCTGGCAGGGCCTGGTGATTCTTGAACCCGGAAGCGAAGAGAACCTGATCTCAGGCAACCAGTTCTTACGCACAGACACCGAAAGCTCGATCGATAACGGAAAGGACGACTACTTCGGCATGGTGCACCTCAACGGGAGTAACAACACCGTGAGCGCGAACCATTTCTCCTACCGGGTAGCTACGCAATTCATTCGACCAGCAGGTGCGGTACCCACCATTGTGCTCGTCAAAGGTGGTACCCGAAACTACTTGGCGTCGAACAACATCGTGAGCAACATTCCCGCCCGTATCGTCCTGGACGCGAGCACCACCGAAACCAAAATCATCTACTCTGCAGAGTCCTCCCAATTGCAGGCCTTCTCATCGAACTACTCAATGGTGGCCACGCCATAATCTCTAGATCGAGCCGTCAGATGTAGGCGGCCACGCTCAATCGAAGACCAGAGAAGCCGTGACTCTGTTCGCTGGCCACTGCCTAGCAACGGCATTTGTGGGAGCCACCGACCGCCTTCCGGACCAGATCCGAGAAGGCGGTCGATGGTCTCCGTCCCTTCCTCACCCTGATCTGAAAGCCGCTCGGTCCGCGCTGCGACCTGTTCAGGCTTCGGCAGTGGCGCAGCGCAGCGCACTCCTCCTGAAAGGCTACTCATGAAAAAAAGTACGTACCTACATTCGAGAGGCAGTGCCGCGACCCTCGTTGCGGCACTGGTCTTAACAATGCTCGGAGCAATGCCGACAACAGCAGCCACTGATCCCGCGGCTGAGCAATACCGACCATTACTGCATTACACGCCCGAACAAAACTGGATGAACGACCCAAACGGGCTAGTTCATCATGAGGGCGTGTACCACATGTACTACCAGTACAACCCGTTCGGAACTCGCTGGGGCAACATGAGTTGGGGCCATGCCACCTCAACCGATCTCCTCTCTTGGGACGAGCGACCCGTCGCCATACCGCAGACTTTCAACGCCGAGGGAGTAAGCACAGAGGATATTTTTTCCGGTTCTGTCGTTTCCGACGCAACGAACACATCGGGATTCGGGACATCAGAAAATCCGCCTCTCGTTGCTGTTTACACCAGCACCTATACGTCTGCCCACCCCGCGCTGGCCGGTAAGCAGGCCCAGTCACTGGCCTACAGCACCGACGACGGACAAACTTGGACGAAGTACGGCGGCAATCCCGTCCTGGACCGAAACTCCTCGAACTTTAGAGATCCTAAAGTTTTCCGGTACGACGGACCGGCAGGCTCCTACTGGGTGATGGTCGCGGTCGAGGCAACCGATAAAAAGGTGGTGCTCTACAAAAGCGTTGACCTGAAGTCCTGGAGTCACCTCAGCGATTTTGGTCCAGCCAATGCCACAGACGGCATCTGGGAGTGTCCCGACCTCTTCGCCCTGCCCGTCGATGGCGACCCCAACAACGTCAAATGGGTTCTTGTTGTGAACCTCAATCCCGGAGCAGTCGCCGGCGGTAGCGGCGGACAGTACTTCGTTGGAAACTTCGACGGTACAACATTCACCTCCGAATCGACCGACGACTTCAACGCCATACCTCCGGGCGACACAATAGGTGGCTTCAATAACGGCCACTACGACGAATGGGAGGTCGGACACCAAGGGGGTGACCCAAACGGATTGCCTTGGGGGCCAGCACCGGCCCAGGGAACCCTTCCCAATCAGAACACCGTGTCAGGACATATCGGTGCCGGATTGATTAACAGTTTTGGCGGCGGGGACCACCCGGTCGGTACCCTGAGTTCACCGGCATTCACCATCACAAAGGATTACGTCAACTTCCTCATTGGCGGAGGCCAGCATCCACAGGCGCCGGGGACACAAATCGGAAACCAACCTCCGCCCGGGTACCTCCTGTTCGACGGATTCGAATATCCCGGCACACTGTCCGACGCCGGGTGGGAACTGACCGGTGACTTCGAACCAACGCGCAACCCGTCGACGGTGGGAGGCAATTTCACCATCGGAAACAAGTGGATCAATACATTCGAGGGAGGACCGCACCAAGACGAAAACCGAGGCACCATCACCTCTCCGTCGTTCTACTTGACCGATACCCGCATAAGCCTCCTTCTTGGGGGAGGACGACGCACAGACGGACAACTTCAGGTAGAGCTAGTGGTGGATGGTGCGGTCGTGCGCACTGCCACCGGAGCCGATTCCGGCGACCTCAATTGGCAGAATTGGGACGTAGCAGAACATTTCGGCAAGTCGGCGGTTGTCCGAATAGTAGATAACGCAGGCGGGGCGTGGGGTCACCTGACCCTGGACCACATGGTGCTCGGTTCCGAACCCGCGAAACCCAGAAGCGACGAAACGACCGTCAACCTCGTAGTAAATGGAAGCGTTGTACGCTCCACCACCGGCTCCAACAGTGAAACACTCGACTGGGCCTCCTGGGATGTGCGCGAGTTCGATGGTGAACAGGGCAGGATCATGGTTGCTGACAACAACCGAAGCGGATGGGGACACATCCTCGCGGATGAGTTCAACCTCTCGGACGCTGAAGCGCTCCCTCGCATGCAGGAGCACGACTGGTTGGACTGGGGTAAGGACTACTATGCTGCAGTCTCTTTCAACAATGTCCCCGAAAACCGCCGAATTATGCTCGGTTGGATGAACAACTGGGACTACGGACAAGATACGCCCACGAGCAGCTGGCGCGGCACAATGGCCTTGCCACGGGAAGTCTCACTTATCTCAACGGCAAAGGGCCCACGCCTCCGCCAGGAAGTCGTGAGAGAGATTGATTCATTTCGCAATACCTCCGCGTCCTACACAGAGGTTGCCCGCGACCTGTCGCAGGGAACGTCACAGCTGCCCTTTTCCGGGGAGCTATTGCAAATCGATGCGACGTTCCTTCCGGGCACAGCCGAGAGGTTTGGGCTCACGGTCCTGGGAGCAGGAACTGAAGCGACCAAGATAGGGTACGACGCCGAGAAAGGCCGACTCTTCGTTGACCGCCGCAACTCCGGCGTCGAAGATTTCCACCCAGCATTCACCTCGATCAACTACACACCCGTTCAACTAATCGACGGGAAATTGAAGCTACGTATCTACGTGGACCGGTCATCGGTCGAAGTCTTTGCCCAGGACGGGTCAGCGACCATGACGGATCAAGTCTTCCCGCTTCCCGGTGCGGATGACATCGCTACCTTTTCTGATGGCGGGACGGCTCGGCTGGAATCTCTGACCATCACACCTCTCAATCAGGCAATGTGGCGCTGACCTCCAGCTCGCGGGCAGGATGCAAAAGAATCTGTGCCCTGCCCGCGATACGCCGTATTACCTCGGAAAACAGATCGGTGATCACCACCTTTGGTTCAGGCACCCTTTCTGACTATGGGGGTGGACCTGTCTGGATTCCGTGATGCGAATATTAGTGGCTGTCCCGAGAGCGTGCACGCGGAGGGCGGGCGGATTCGAGAAGTCAAAGCAACACGAAAACTGCTGCCGCAGCACGTTCAAACCTCTTACCTACCGACCGCTGTGTTCGATCAGGGGAGGGGATCCAAGCCTTCCGAGCACAGGGCACAGACTCTGTTAGTAACAGGGTTTCTACACCATACGGCGCCGACTCGTCCCGACTAGTTGATCAGGACCGAGCATTCTCGGTTCCTGGCCCGCGGGAACAAGCACGCGCAGATGTGTGCTGCGGGCTCATCGGACCAACAACCGCTCATGAGCTAGGAGGAACAAGTACTAAATAGCAACTGATTAGGACGAAGTCCGCTCCGACGTCGAGGAATCTCAAAACCGTTCTCCGGAGGCTTCAAGCTGCAACGCCACGAGGTGTCAAAGTCCGGCCATTCGCATCAGATGCGATTCGCCGGGTTTCTAGTTGACATAATATAAATTATCGGCAGTCAAAGGATGCTGGCCAGAGCGCAGTTTACCTTCAGCTATAAGATCTTATATACCGCTATCCAGATTCCTTTATATATGCTTATATAGTTGTATGGAAAGTGACCTCAACCCATACTCGCCTGGTTCGGGGCGTCGCCCCTTCGAGCTGGTCGGACGCAGAACCGAAATCGACGCATTCGACTTGTTAATCGCCAAGAGTAAGCAGCGTAGATCGGACCGTGGGATTGTGCTCCATGGTCTCCGCGGGGTCGGAAAGACGGTTCTACTGAACGAGTTTCGACGGCAGGCTGAGCGTGCGGACTTCATGACGGTATCTCTGGAGGGCCGTGATGCTGAAGGCGGACCGGCGGCTGTCAGAGCCAAACTGGCTCGTGGGCTCCTGCAAGCCGGCCGCAAAGCGAACCGTCGTGGCATTACTTCAACATTGCGTGAAGCCCTTGGCAGTATTGTTTCATTCTCGGCCAAGCTCGGAGTTACAGGAATCGACATAGGCGTCGATCTAGCGCGTGGCCGTGCCGACTCGGGATCGATCGAAGTCGACCTCGAGGAAATGGTCGAAGACCTGTCAGTTGCAATGGCCGAGCAGCGTCTCGCATTGATCTTCATCATTGACGAGATGCAGGATTTGGACGAAGCACTCCTTACCGCACTGCTGGGCACTCAACATATGGCAGGGCAGCGGGAGTGGCCTTTCTACATCGTCGGTGCCGGCCTACCTAACCTCCCCTCAGTTCTTGCTGAAGCCCGCTCGTACGCCGAACGCCTGTTCACCTACCGGCACATTGACGCGCTCCCCCACGAGGCTGCAGTTTCAGCTCTCGTCGCTCCAGCCGCCAGATACGGCGCAACCTATGAAGCTGAGGCCCGTGACCTGCTCCTCGAAGCGTCTGGCGGCTACCCCTACTTCATCCAGGAATACGGGCACGCCGCGTGGGAAACGGCACCAGAAAAGACGATCACCACACAAGACGCGGACATCGCCGTCACCATCGGGCGTGCGCAACTCGACCAAGGGTTCTTCCCATCCCGCTGGAAGCGTGCAACCAAAGGAGAACAAGAGTTTCTGCGGCTCATGGCCCTCGACGGTGACAAGGGATCCAGCACCGCTCAGCTAGCAGAACGTGTTGGCCGGAAACAAAGCTCAATGACCATGACCCGCGCTTCCCTCATCACCAAGGGCATCATTTACGCCCCAGCACATGGCAGAGTCGCGTTCACAGTGCCCGGCATGGCCGATTACATACAGCGCCAACATCGGATTTAGAACACGGGCGGGGTTAGAAGAATGGCGGGCAAGCGAGCGCGTAGTGCAATCACCGGACGGTTCGTGAACCAGGCCACGGTCAAGCTTCAACCGAAAACCACGACCAACGAAAGAACCCAGCACGACCCGCAAGAAGAAGTAGGCAACGAGCTATGGTCCGGACAGCAATGTCAGTGGCGGGGGCTACGGTAAGCGAACAGACGAACCAATCAGGAGAACGATCATGAACGTGACTGACGCCTTCAAAGACTTCCAGGACGTTGTGAACGCGGACATCACACACGTTCGCGAAGCCCGCGCTCGACGCGACCTCTTCAAGGGTGCCTTCGGCGCCGAGAACGATGTGAAGGAAGTCGTCGCGTCCGGATCGTTCGCGCGAGGGACCCATAAGGACCCGATCCACGATGTCGACGTGATCGTCGTCTTCGACCAGAACGAGCATTCCGAATGGGGAAAACCAGGAAGCTCCGCAGCTGATGCTCTCGATTACACGCGCGAACAAGTCAACACCTTGCTCGGGGCGACAAACGGTACCTACGACCATGCCGTCCGACTGGCGCGTTGGCGCAACCATGCAGTCAAATGCTTCCTGGACGACCCCGACGATCCTGACGCATTCACAGTCGATGCCATGCCGGCGCTGAGACGCGATGGGAAGCTACTCATTCCTGAAGCACTATCGAAAGACTGGGTCGCTTGCGACCCAGAGTTCTTGATCGCTGAAGTAGCGGATCGGCACGCCGAATGGGACAGGTTCGCTGGCAGCATTCGGATGCTCAAGTGGTGGGCCGCCGAACAAGACACCAAAATCAAGTCTCTCGTCATGGAGGTCCTCGCGCTCGACTTCTTGCCGACGGACGTAAATCAGCCAGCTGCGATCAAGCAGTTCTTCGTCAGCGCTTGCTACCACATCGAGGGTGGAAACGAAGTTGTCGATCCCGCCGGACTGTGCGGACCGATCCAGCCCGACATTGACTACAGCGAGTTCGCCAGTTCACTCAGGTTCGCACGAGACAACGCCATTAAGGCGTTCCAAGCACAGGCGAACAACAACACTGCCGCCGCAATCAAGCACTGGCGTGAAGTGTTTGGGGACGACTTCCCGAAGCCTCCTGCCTCTACTGGCAACCCGGCGCCTGCGGTCGTGCCAGCAGCACCCCGCCCCGTGAAGGACACTCCGCAAGGATGACTCGCCCGACAGGACCGGCTCGCGGCGCTGAACCTGCGGCGCTTAGTCCCGTGCTTTGGACTGAGCGCGAACCTGTGCGACTGGCCCGCGATCAAGATGAGGTTCGCGCATTCGCGCCGTTGCTCGAATACAAGAGCCCAGCAGATGAGGATGGTTTGCCACATGGCGGATGGGTAGGTGAGCTTCCCCGTTGGCCGTTTGAGCGGCCCCAACCAGAGGCTCTCGAGGGGCTGCTCGGGGCTCAGGGGCTGAGGGTTCTCGTCGCCTACTCGGCCGCACACCCGATGGTGCCGCCAACCATCTATTCCATCGATCCGGAGCCGTCGGTCTGGGAGCAGACACAGTCTGCGTGGCACGTAGCACCAGGTGGATCGCTATGTTTACTCCAGAGCGACGGCGGCTGGCAGCCCGAAGCAAGCATAACCGAGCTTCTGGCGAAGGCCTCGGGATGGCGAATCGAGTACGCCCTAATGAAAGCTGGAGTCATCGACCGGATGTCGGTCAATGGCATCGTCTCCGATCCGTCATATGACCATCTGATCGAAGACGCCGTGCAGCAGATAACTGTAACAACGGAATCAGCCGACGAGGACGACACCAATGTCTCTCAATGATCCCTTCATCATGATGCCGGGAGATGCGGTCGCCAAGATTGCAGGCTCCGCGCTATCGGGCGGATCACTAGTGCTTCGCCTTGCTTCCGCGGATGACTTGTACGTGGTCCGAGCCGTGGAAACCGCCAAGGACACCCGTCTGCCAGTCGAAGTTCCTCGCGAGTATGCCGCGCTTCGTTCAGGTGACCCCAGTCGTGCGGCCCAATGGATCAGGGTGGCGCCGAACGATGCCCACGTTCATCACCTCTTGTTGTCCAGGCGTCCCGGCACCGCTATCGAATTCAAGGATTTTAAGGAGCTCGTGCCTGGAGTTTCCGATCCCGGCCGCAACTTGGGCGTCGTCGTCACGCACGACCCTGAACTTCCGCCGGAACTGCTCGAGGTAGGTGCTTCGAAGTTCGCAGGATGGGCTGTCCGGCGTAGCGGCGTGCAACCGCTCCATATCGCAATCGAGCCGGAAACCGTCGGGTTGAATCAGCTGGCCGGCAGGTGGCCGATCGAACAGCTCGCCACCAATAGCGTCATGGTCGTAGGGTGCGGCAGCATTGGGAGCTCAGCAGCCGAGGCACTCGCAGGATACGGGGTCGGCCGTGTGGAACTTGTCGATCCAGATCGGTTCCTCTGGCACAATATGCTTCGCCACACCCTCGGAGCTGAAAGCGTGGGCAGACACAAGGTAGCGGCAATGAAGGACCACCTTGCCCAGCATTGGCCGCAGCAGACAGTAGTCCCCCACCGACTCGACGTAGTTGCCGATGCACACTACATACGCCCCATCGTCGACCGCGTTGATCTAGTGCTCTGTGCCGCAGATGGCATCGCGCCAAGGCGCGTCGTCAGCCACCTCTCACGGCGTGCAAGGAAACCTGCGATCTTGGCCTGCGTGCTCGACAATGGCTCAATCGGCGAAGTCATCAGGCTGCGTCCCACACCCAGATTCGGGTGCCTCCTCTGTCTACGACAACACCTAGGGAATCAGAAAGCGATGGACGCTGAGGCAGATCAAGAACTGGATTACGGCACCGGAAACGTCCATCAGCCGATGACTGCAGTGCCGCCTGATCTCCGGTACGTCGGCACTTTCGCTGCAAAGTTGGCAGTCGCGACGTTGCTGGAATCGCTCCATGGCGATCACACCCAACAAATCCCCGGTGAACACGCCATCATTGGTCTGCGACCAGCAGGTGACCTCGCGGCCCCCTTCGACCTCGGCCAAGCCGGAGACGTTCGCTGGGCGTCCATCCCTGAGCCAAGCGCATCGTGTGCAACCTGCTCGGCAGAATGAAATCTCAAGGAGGAGTGTCTGATGTGACGATTACTGACGTCGCACTGACCGCGATCGCGCGGGAAGCGTTGCGATCCGTTGATGGGCTCGAAACCGGAGGCATCCTGCTCGGGGCTGACACGGCTAATGGGATTGTCATTCAGCACGCCGGCGATGCCGGACCCAACGCCAAGCGCGCGGAACGCACCTTCCTACGCGATCTCGACCATGCCCGGCGTATAGCGCAATCCGCCTGGGTGGAAGACGGCAGTCAGTGGATAGGCGAATGGCATACCCATCCAGCGGGAGAACTTTCCCCGAGCGACGTTGATCTCCACTCCTACATGCAGCACCTGCACGACGTCGACCTAGGGTTCAACCGATTCGTCGCCATCATTGCCGGGTTCGATTCATCGGCCCGTGTGATCGTTACAACCTGGCTCATCGAACGAGACCGAATCCAACCAGTCCCGCTCAAGAAACTGACCGTCGGCTCTCCTAGAGAAGAATCTCCACCACTGAAACCGTGAGCCACCCACACCCCACGGCCCAAGAGCACAAGGAAGCACCATGACAAACAGTTCCACAGTCCCTGACCCGGCAGACCCCGTATTCATCTCCTACCGGCAGAAGGACGGAACGGACGTTGCTGCGGAACTCGCTTGGCTCTTCCGGGCCGCCGGAATCCCAGTTTGGCGAGACCGAGATGATTTACCACCAGGCGACACCGAGGCTCGGCTCAAGCAAGCGATCGCTGCTGGAATCTCAGGCGGTGTCCTGGTAACGACACCGGACGTGGAGAACAGCAGAGTTGTGAAGACACTGGAAGCACCGCGTCTCATCGAGCTACACGACAAATACGAGGTGTTCGCGCTCGGCATCGCAAACTCGGTGAAAACAAAGGATGGCGGGACAGACTACGGAGCACCCGACCGGCTCCTAGAACTCCGCCCTGGAACGTTGATCGGCGTTGACCAGCACTCCGCTGAGCGCGACGGCCTGCTCGTATTGATCCGCGGGCTGGTATGGCACCGAATCGCATCTCTCCGAGAGCGGATTCAAGACACCGACCAGACGTTCCACCTCAGCCTCCAGACGAGGAACACGCCACAGGTGTATGACCGGACCGGCGACGAACTCGACATCCGCCTCAGGCCATCGGGCCACGAACGGCTCCCCAGCGCCGAAGGACTCCGAGACCTCAAAGACACCGTCGGCTTCCTCCCGGATGCGGTGACCCGCTCAGGCGCACACCGCCTTCGCGTCCGCGGAGGGGCCCATTTGTCCGTGGCTTTCGCAGTCGGGGCAGCACTCCCATCGTCCCGAATCGGACACATGGATGTGATCGACCAACAGGGAATTACCTGGGCAAGCGACGGCGAAGCGCAGTTCACCGCGCAACCCCAAGTACAAGTCGCAGATGAAGGAAGCAATCCCTCTGCGATAACAGCCGGCCGGCCCTCCGTCGCGATGTATGTCGACCTCCTCCCCCAACGCAGCGACACCGCGTTCGCCCGATATGTCGAAGACAACTCACCGTTTCTCGTGGCTTGGCGGCATCTAAGGAGTGTGACCGGAGAACTCCTCGACCCCTCTAACGCCGGCCTGATCGCGGCCGACATAGCCGCTCACATCCGCGCCCTATCAAACGAGAGCTCCAACGCCGAGGTACACCTCCTGCTGCGCTGCCCATTCCCGCTCGCGCTTCTCATTGGGCGGCTAACCAACACACTTCGGTTTGTAGTTCATGAGTGGGACGATTCAGAGCCCACCGAACGGGACGATTACCGCGCACGGTACGTTCCTACCCTTCGGGTACGGGCCTCAGCTAGCGCAGGCGCGATTGAAGAAGTACTTGTCCCGGAACGCTCCTGATTCTAAGGGCGCTCCGTCCTGTCATTAGCGACACAGTGTTTAGACCCCACGTTTCTGCAGGTCGCTCATATGAGTGAGCCACCTGCTCCTCGCCACCGCACAGGTAGCCAGTGATCACAAACGCTGGAATCGAGAACTTGGACTGGTGATATCGCTGGTTCGGACATTAACCTTCTGGTCGACGGCTCCAAAAGATAACCCTTGACCGAACAATCAATGTAGTTAGCGGGAGCGCTCAGCACGAACTTTTTGCTGCCGCACGGTGCCAGCGCCGCGCTTCGCCGGATTCCTCACCTTCCTCGGTTCCCCTTCCACTGCTGCGCTGGGCGGGGTCGCTTGGTCGCGGTCAGCGAGAATGCGGGCTCGGATGGTTTCGCTGTCTGCCTTGCCGTCTAGGGAGGCGGCGAAGGACTGTCTGCGCTCTTCGCTGTCGTAGAGAGGTTCGGCTTCTCGGGCCGCGTTGTTCTCAGATTCAACCGCGGTCTCCCGGTTCCGGTCCTCACGCTCTGACGCGCCGATCACGGCGGCGGCTTCGGCTCCGTTTCGTTCTCCTGCGCTACGCTGCCGGTCAGCTTCCGCCCGGTCTCTTTCGGCCTGTGCCAGTGCCTCGCTGACGGCACGATCGTGAGCGCCTGGGTTATCGGCGTCCACGCCGTAGCGTTCCTTCACTTCACGTCGGATGCGCTCGGCGGCTTCCTGCGCGGCGGGATCGAACTGCTTCCACGCTGTGGCGGTCTCGTGGACTCGTTCAATGTCCTGCGGGCGGGCCTGGTCCCACCATCGATCTTCTGCCGTGGGTGCGAGCTGCGCTTGTGCCGCCTTCCGCTGGGACTCATACCGGACCTGTAGTTCTCGGGCCCGTTGTTCATCGGCTGCTTGCTGTTCGCGTAGCGACTGCTCGCGCATGCGGGCCAGCTGCTCTCCGAGTCTGGCTGCAACGGCTATGCCGGTGCGCGAGAGTCCTTCAATGGCTTCGTCTACTCCGTCTGATTCACTCATTCGCTCATCCCCTTCATCTGGTTATCGATCGATGCCGCGGTCAGTGTTCGGTGTCGCCAGCGTGGGCTTCCGGGCCGGCTCGATCTTCGGCGGAAGGACTGACCCGCCAGTGCGTGGTGCTCCGTGGTCTCTTCCGGCTAAGGCCAGCGCTGCGGCAGTTTCCGCGTCAACAGCAGCTCTCTGTACGTTCGCCGGCTGCTTTTGGTTGAGCGCTCCTGCCACGGTCGCCAGTCGCTCCCGGACGACGGTGTTGATTTGCTGCGCGGCCCTGACGTCCCCGGCTGCTTTGTGCATGTCGTGGATCGACTTCGCAAGGTTAGCCAGCTGCACCAGCATCAAAGCCTGTGCCGCGCCTTGGTTCCTGCTCGTCGCGGTCAGGAGGATCTTCGCCGCACCCATCGCTGATGGTCCTACTGTGCGCTGTGGGCGTACCGGGTACCGGCGTAGTTGGGCTGTCTTTGAGAGGCGGTCAGCGGTCGCTGCCAGCGCGCCCGGGGCGGCTTCGACGCTGTTGGACCAGGCCGCAAATGCGCCCGAAGTTTCGCGGGCAACTTGCGCCCACGTCGCGTGATCATCGACCGGTACGGAGGCCAGAGACTTGTTCAGTTCGGAGAGTTCGTCACTGTACTTTTGCCACAGTTCCGCACTCGGTGTAGCTGTCTCCCTGCCCGGCGCGACGACGCGCTTGTTGCGCGACGCCGCGATCCACTCGTTGACAGCTTCGGTGGCATTCTCGGGTGTGCTCGTCCAGCCTTCCCGCAGCTTCGGCAGGGCCAGATCCCTACCCAGTGAGTTACCGCCGTACCAAATGGCCCGCTCTCCCCTACCGGGCCGTACCGCCGCCGAGTAGCCGGTCACGACGTCGTTGCGGCCGGCGGCGAAACGTGGACGGACCAACAGTCCTTCCTGCCTGGCCCTGCGCACGAACTCGGCTTCATCAACGGACGCCACAGCGCACGCGCGTATGGTCCTCGCAACGGTGTGCCGTTCGACTTCTGGCTTGCCCTGACGGCGTGCTTTCTCCTGCTCAGCGGGGGTGAATCCGCGTTCGGCCCGCAGGTCACCCAGCTCGTTCAGGCCGTACTTTCGCTCCAGCTCACGTGAGATCTGCTGGGACTTGTACTTGCTCTTCCAGGCGTTCCACTTGGTCCCGTCGTCGCGGACCATTGAAGCAATGATGTGGATGTGGTCGTTGCCGTTCTTGCTGACGCCGTGGCGCACGGCCGCCCACCGGCAGGGTGCCTTACCGCTGTCCTCGGTGAAGCCCATGGCGCTCATGTAGTCGTTGGCGATATCGCCCCACTGCTGGTCAGTGAGTTTCCCCTCCTCGGCCCTCAAACTCAGCGAGCAGTGGAAGACGTGTCCGCCGTCCACATCCGTGCCGTAGAACTGCTTGGCACGGTCAAGGGAGTTGGCGATATCCAGGGCAGCGTCCCGGTTCAACTCGTTATCGTCATGCCACGCCATGATCGACGCGTCACCGGCGACCAGGTGTGGTTCCTCGTGCTCGTTGGCACGGCCCGGACCCGCCAGGTACACCATCAGACCGCTCATACGGTCACCCTGCGTGATGTTCGGAATCATCGCGTCCTAACGCCCTGCCATATCGGCGAGCAACCGGTCAACCCGGCGGATCACATTCTTTGCATCCGTGATCGCAGCAGCAGCATCGGAGGGAATCTCACTGGTCGTGTTCGCGTGGCGCGCGATCTGGTTAATGTTGTTCGCGACCGTACCCACCAGGCGGGCAAGATTCGAAAGCTCCATGAACTGATCCCTCCGCTCCGAAGGAGTCTCGGCGCCCTCGCTCAGCGCCGACTCGACCATCAATCGCACCACGGTCACACGGTGCCTTTCGGCGACCTGCAAGAGCCGTGCTTCTTCCTCCGGCGTGACCTTCACGACGTGACGGTGCATCCTGCCACCCTCAATGTTGGCGCGGCGGCGGCGCGACTTCCACCCGGCAATGCTGTTGCTCTCGCTCATCCGTTCCCCCGTCCTTCAGATGCCAGCGCAGCGAACCCGGCTTATCCGGGGACTACACACTGCCCAGTGTGCCGGACTCGACCCGACAAGTCGAGCCGCAACGAACTTAGGACACCTAAGTTACCAGCTTGCTCCGCGTAACGGTATTTCTGCCCCCAAACGGCGGTCCGTGCCGGGCTGGGGTGTAAAAGTCCTTGGAGCGCTCCGCGCCTGAATTTGACCGACCGGCTACGCCGTTCCGTTTCGGCTGGTGAATGTACTGTCCGCCCTTCTCTTGGCAAATCTCCACTGGCAGCTTTCGCGGCATATCCTCAGTCGCTTCGCTCCCTCCGGTATTCCACGATCCCCCAGCTCCAACTTGCCAATTCACTTCGCGGCCAAGTGATGACGGCGTTGCCGAAAGGAACGGTGGCAGAGATTCAACCAAGGAGGACGAAGCAATGGCTCTCATCTCGCCTAAGAGCGTGGAACGTATGTACGGTGTCAGCACCGCTGACCTGGCGCGGTGGCGGCAGTCCGGTGAGGGGCCTGAGTATTACCGAATCTCCGCCCGTTTGGTCCGGTACGGAACCGACGACCTGGACGAATGGTTCACCGACCCGGTTAACGCCCATCTACACCACTTCCCTGTGCACGAAGGAACACTCCTATGCCCGGCATAGCGAACGACTAGGAACGACATAGATAGGGTTGAACCATGGGAAACATCAGCATCGAACAAACACAACAGCAAGCACGCGCACTCCTCGACTCACGCATCGAATCCATCACCGCCTTGGTCAAAGCCAGACAGCGCGTAGCAGACCTCAAAGAACAACTCGTCGAAGCCGAGCGCGAAGACAAGCGCGCCTACGTGCGCGCGGCCAAAGACGGTTGGAGCGTAGAGGAACTGAAGAAACTCGGTCTTGAGAACGCGACCGCCGGTCGCCGCCGTACAGCCAACCGTAAGTCATCGCAGAGCACTCCCCAGGAGCACCAAGACGACGCTGCGGACAGCGCTCACATCTAACGTCGATAAGGCATCAGGAGAGGCTACATGGGCAACTGGAAACGCAACGACAACCAACCAGTCAGCCCGCTCTGGCTAGAACGGACGAACCAGAAGTACGGGGAGGCCGACTGGTCCAACTTCTTTGGCGGACTCATGTATCCATCGAACAGACACCCAGTCATCCAATGGATCGAGCAGGACACCGGAGCCGGCCTCATCCTTGGCCAAGGCAGCGAGCCATGGGAACCCGTCCAGTCTCTGGAAGTGCTCTACGCTCCCCCTCACGCTGGGGTTTGGCGCATGCCCCTCTACAACAACGACTGGTACCCCGAAGGACACAAAGACGCTCAGCGGAGCTCCTACGAGCAAACCTTCGAACGAGTCATGCAACAGGTCACCGAATTCCTCACCATAGAAGCCATGTTCCTGGACATGTTCTACCCCAGCACAGAACTCGACTACCTCCAGCGTCTACCCTCCGGCCCCTATGGGTAGTAACCGGGACTTCTCACGACTGTAAGCGCGGGGCCTGCTTCAACATTTCTCCGCTGAACTCGATCCACCACACTTCAATCTTCGCAAGGTCTAGCGACCCCCTGGTTTGTTCGTACAGCTCAAGGTAGTAAGGAATCACCGGAAGCACGATGACGTTGGCCCACTCCGGCTCGCCACTCCGCAGCTTCATTGCTGCAAGTATTGCCTTGGCGTACCAGGTTCCTGCTTGGTTCTTGGGGTTCGCTTTCTTCGTCTCCCCGGCTCGCTTTGGGTCCGCGTAACCAACCGTTGGGTAACCCTTGACTTCCGCCCCCATGACTTGTCCACCCCGATCCGCGATGACATCGATACCGCGCTCCCTCTTCGCAGTATCTTTGGCAGACAGTATCCGCCAACCCCGAGCCTGGAGCGCTACCACCAAAGCCTTCTGGACGTTAGCTTCCGTGTACCAGGGCACTGGGCGGTCCAGCGATGCGCCGTTCACCCCAGCCGCATTCGTGCTGCGATAGTTGATCCCTCACCGGACAGAACCTGCCTCATCGGATTAGAGCTCTCGAACGTTGAGCATCGATCTGAGCTGGAGCTTCCGTCGTATAGAGGTTCTCTCGAGGCCGTCGACGACGACCGCAGCGCCGATCCAGGCCGCACCACTCATCTCGACGAGCGAATGGCACGCTTCTGCCTGGGCACCGGTGGCGATCCAGTCATCCACGAAGAGGACCCTGTCCCCAGCCTTCAACAATGAGCGGCGCAACCCGAGTCGCAAGCTTCGGTTGAGGTAATCAGGTCCAGTCGACGTCTCCCACCAAGCATCGCTGTCGGCCGCCCGCCCAGGATCCTTCCGTACTTCGGCGAAACCGATACCTAGATGCTGCGCCGTCAGGACGCCGAGCAAGCTTCCATGAGACTCGGTACCCATGACGACGGTCGGTGTCGAATCTGCGAAGAGCGCCGCTAGAGCCGGACCGAGCGACAAGAGTGTGTCTGGACTCCGCCACCATCCGGTGACATCAGCTCTAAAGTCTGGATCGGTCCGGTCCCCTCGCCATCGAAAAGACTGACGAAGACGATCCCGCACATCAGATTCCTTCCTCATGCATTCATCCTCGCAACACGGCCGGAACTAGCCACGCAAGACCGCGAGGCCGTGTCGCTCAACAATCCCTCAACGGGCGTGTCCGTTGAGGGCGGCTGGCTACTTAGGCGCCTGCTGGTTGTTGGCGAAATGCACGTCGCTCTCGGGGTGTGATCGGGATAGTTGCGGCTATGACCGCTGCTATGGCTGCGGGGAGGATGAACCATCCGACAATCCATATTGTGGTGGTAATCGCCAGGATGGTCATGATGCCGGCGACGCAAGCAGTGGTTAATGGCATTCTGCGTCCCCGTACGAAGGGCGGTACGGCCGTTAGGAGAAGTGCGGCGATGAGTGTTACCGCGATTTTGGGGTCCATACTGAACAGCACGAGCTGCGTGGTTGTGTTGATAACTTCACCGGTGTCTGGATCAATGGTGGAGCCGACATACCCCGTGCGCAGCGAGATGATTGCTGCGGCCAGGAGCGCCAGGGCGAAACTGATGATCTGCGCTGTGCGCTTTGCAGTCATATAGTCCTTGATACCCGGACGTTGCGGTGGAGCGGTCGATTGCACCTGGGCCGGCTTGATGTCGGGGCGTCGCCGTGGAATCTCCTCGAGCACCGGGTCTGCGACGTCCGTCGGCGGGCCCAAGCGCGTCAGTACGTCGTCAACGGCTTCTCCGCGTGCAAGCGCCTCAGCGATGTGGGAGCGCAAGCCATCCATAATCTCAGCCGTTTGCTCCGCTGATGCGCGCCGGAGAGTTTGCTCGGCTGCGGCGAGCCAGGATACTGCTTCGGCGGGAAGTTCGTTGTGCGTCACGATGGTCTCCTGAGGGTGCGATCTACTGCGTTCCGAAGAGGGATCCACGAGTTCTCGAACACTTCGAGAGCGTCGCGA
Organism: Arthrobacter vasquezii; assembly: GCF_029455255.1. NCBI lineage: Bacteria > Bacillati > Actinomycetota > Actinomycetes > Micrococcales > Micrococcaceae > Arthrobacter > Arthrobacter vasquezii. The sequence goes on from NZ_JAROKN010000015.1 coordinate 49,824, forward strand.
CCTGCTGGGGTGAGGGTGTAGTACTTGCGGGGTCGTCCTGCGTCCGATTCCTGCCATTCGCTTTCCGCGAGCCCGGAGGTCAACAAGCGTGCGAGGAGCGGATATAGGGTGCTCTCTCCCGCGATCAGGCCGTCAGCTTCGAGGCGGCGGGCCATGTCCAGCCCGTAGGTGGGGCCGTCGCGCAGTATTGCGAGGGCACAGAACTCAACTAGTCCTCTGCGAAGACTCGTGAGTACACGTTCGGAAGTTACCATGTAACGCATGGTACAACGCGACACAAGGTATAGAACAGGGTGGCGTAGTCACCGTCGGATAACTGTAGGGAGTCCTTTCCGATCCCTCACCGCTCCTCCTGCAGGTCTAGGTGACATGTACGCATCCGTTCTGAACCGGAGCGACCCGAAGCTAGATGTTTCGATCTGAGTCGTCGTACGTCGAGGAGCGTTTGCCTGGTTTTAGGTCACGACTTTCGGTGGGTTTGAAGCCATAGAGTTCGGACTGGACTCCGCCTGATTTGAAGACCGGTCCGAGTACTTCCCCCTTGACCTCGTTCTTCCCGCGGCGCGTCAGAACGATGATCAGTTTGACTAGAATGCCGGCGACGATGATCAGAAGTATCGCGAATCCGATTACTCCTCCGATCGTCGGCGAATCGGACGATGCGGCGGCCAATGTCCTGCCAATCATATTGATCCCCCTCACGAGTTATGCGCCGTGAGCCAAGTACCCGCAGAAGAACGGGCCACCCTTGTACGCCTTCACTTTTCGCCCCCGTGCGCAGTGGCACCCGTTCGCATCCCTTGCTCCGTGTCGGCTGCTGTCCTAAGCCTCACAATGACGAACCACGCACAGGGAAAGAGCAACGGCACAGTAAGGTTCATCGGCCCGAGGCGGCCGACGGAGAAATCCGTCGCGGCGATCGCGACACCCAGGGTTGATGCGATCGCGAATACACCGAGGAAATCCAGCAAGGGCGTCGGCTTGGTCGATCTCAGCGCGAGAATGAAAGAGACGACCCCAATAACCGATCCAAAAGCCCACCAGTAGAGGAAGAGCTGTCCGAGTCCTTCGGAGCCGGCGAAGTCATCTCGACCAAAATTCTGCCAGGTTAGGTGAACAGCGACGGCTACAAGCGCAGCAACCCCTCCGATTGTTCCAATGAAATGAATCCGGCGGCTGAAAGCTCTGGAGCCGCTTCTCTGTGCAGGCTGCGAAGTGTCCGTCATTGAAGTCCCCCGTCTCAACGTGGCGTTCTACCACCTTGCACACAGAGACGCCGACATGTAACCCCTCGAGACCCCATGACTGCATTCAGTTGTGCAACTGTTACCGGCGCTGTGCTGCTTGGATGAAACGCAACAACAAGAGCAGTCACATGGTGGCATTCAGCGGCTCCCTCAACGGTCGCTACTCGAGCTCGTCTTGATCTTCCGTAGGGGGCGGGTGAAATAGACGGCAGCCAAGGCAGCAGCCGGGAGAAACAACACCCAGGCGACCTCTGGGATAGGCGCGTCGAACGGTGAAGATCCCACAAGCAGTCCGACGGCTACTACCGGTCCGAGCACTGCTCCGAGTACGGCAGCAGGGATTCGCAGTCTTGATGCCTTGACCGAAACTAGATTGTGGAGCCCGACAGCGGGTGCTGCCGCGGCGGCTGTGACCGGGATACCGACTGCGAATGCGATGCCGGCGTGCGTGATCACGGTGAGTATGTGTGGAAAGGCCGATGTGAATGATCCCGTGATGTGCAGGACAAGACTGGTAGCGGCACCGACCATGCCCCCGAAAATGACCATCCTAAAGAAGGCATTGGCCAGCGGCGTCGATCGATCCCCCATATCGGGAGCATACAGACATTCATCCCGAACGATCCCTCACCGCATGCTTTCCTGTGCTGGTCCAGAGCAACAGGGCGATGGCGATGACCGATCTGCCCTACGTGCGGGCGGCACTGCTAACGCTTCGGAAGAGATCTAGTGGTCATTGGTGTCCCGAGGAATCCGTCTGGGCCTACCAAGGTCGCAACACGGTCATCGAGGACGATTTCCGCGACCGACAAGAAGTCGAGACTTCCGATTCGACAATCGATCTTCTCTCCATCTACACGGAGTACGGAGTCCCGTAGCCGGATTCCGGCGGTGCGGCGGGCGAACAGATCTAACCGTTGAGGCAGTTCGTGCGATGACTGTTCTGTAGGAAGGATTTGGCTCACGCAAGCAGTTACTAGGTGTTGGTAAAGGGCGGTGCCCGAGTCAATGACGTCCCGAACGACACCTCCATTCTTAAAGGTTCGGATAGAGGTTCTTACTTGTAGGTCTGTGCGCAAAGAGTCCAGGTAGGACACCTCCGAGACGTCTGTCGGGTCGGTGTCGGTGCCTTCCCAGTTGATTCGGTCGAGCAGGAATCGGTTGTTGGGTAGGAGACTCAGCAGCGGGGTGCCGAACTCCTTGAATCGTTCCTTATTGCTGCGTAGCCCCAATAAGCTCACCAGCTAGCCCCCCCTAGATGTAGCAGCCGGTCACTTCCGGCTGTTCAAAGAAGCTACTAGCTGAGGTTCGAGGCGGCTAGGTACGAGCAGAACCGTGATTCATCCGTGACTGCCGAGACCTATCGCCATCCCTCATCGTTCTGCGACGTCATCTCGAAAACGAATATGTTAGGTTCAGCGCATGCATGGCCCCAAAGAGGATAGGACGCGAGAGGGCGCTGTGACGTACTCAGCGCAGTATCGCCCAATGGAGGAGGTCTCGAACCTGCTGCGTTATGTGACTGAGCGTGGGGGCTACGGTCAGCTGTCGGACAGATGCGCGCGCGAAGGGGAACCAATTGAGCTCAGTTACGAGGGGATCGCCCGGATAGAAGACCTGCTTGCCAGCCTCCCCGATTCGGAAGCTTCGGCCCTGGGCGAGGAGGTTTCCAGGTATCTGGGCGACGTTCTTTGTGCTACGACGCCAGGTGTCAGATGGGAGCTGGCCGATGAGACGGCACGCATCCAGATCTCGGCGAGAGAGTGGTGGGATGTGGACTGGTATGTATCGGAGAATATCGCCGGCCCCAACGTCGCGTTCCTATCGGCAGCGATAGAGGAAATGCAGCGCCGCGCATCACTGAATGAACCATAGCCATCCATTCCGGCGGCCACTAGTTGGATCCTCAACCGCACTTTTTCGGACGGCGAAGGAAGGCGATGACCGGCTGGATCAGGGTCGTAATTATGCGGAAGACATGGCGCTGCGTACTCTCTCCAGAATGACTGCGGGCCTGCTGCTGGCCATCGGGGCAATGCTTTCGGTCAGTGCACTCTTCGATGCTTACGCCGGCCACCCTGGAGATACCGCGGAATACCTTTGCGTCGTGGATCATCCACTGCCGGATGGGGTTGAGTTGCCGATCAATGAGTACAACGAAGGTTCCCGGGTTGAGGGCCGGTGGACCCTTTGGCCTCTGGGACGGGAATGTACATGGCACTCAACGGTCTCCGACGGGACGTTGACTTATCAGGTAGGCGGTTGGGAACCGACGTGGCAAATAGTCGGGGGCACGTTGGCAATGGGATTTGGCACCTTCATCGCTCTCGCTCTGCGCCGCTCCGCCACCTACACTCGTTCGCCCTGACCCAAGGCATCAGATGGACTCCGTTGCCGCGTGCAGATCGTCGACCATCCCTCACCGCACATACAGATCTAGGTGAACTACACACACGGCTGAGCCGGAGCGGCCCGCCAAGGTGGACACTCGTCGTCAGACGTTGAGGTGCGGGTTGAGTTTAGATTGGGGCCAAATTGATGGGACCGCCCCTTGCGTGTGTACCAATTGATTGACACACTGACTGTATTGTCCACTTGATACAGAGCGTGAGGTCCGTCGATGCCCATTCTTTTGATGCTCGCGCCGGTCGTGATCGGTGTTGTGGTCGCGATGCTCGTGATTCGATTGTGGCCGCGACCGGTTCCGAACCTTCCGCGGCGGGTGACCACCTTGGCCGTAGTGGGGATTGGTCTCGCTCTTGTGATTGAGTTCGTGGTCTTGGTCAGTGGTAGTTGGCCGTTCCAGTCGATCGGGCACGCGGCGCCATTCGAGTGGTTGTCCGGCATCCCGGGTAGGTGGCAGTTCGTGGCACCGTTGCTTGGCGGCGTGGTCGCATCGGTCCTGCTGAGCGTGCCCGCACCCGCCCAGGCTCGGCGGGACGGCGCCGCGCTTGCCCGTCGCACACCGTTTACGTTCGTGACTTTCCCGTGGTTGATAACGACTGCTGTTCTCGTAGCGGTCGCGATCCTGCTGGCGGTAGCGGGCGGCTTGGCATCGCAACCGGGTGAGGATGGTCATTACACGATGTGGATGCAGGATGCCGGATTGGGCGACGTGGGCAGGCTCATTTACGGCTGGGCTTTTTCCGGGCCGAGCCTGGTGCTGTTGCTGCTCCTGGCAATCACGACCCTCGTCGGGTTGGCGCTTATTGCACGGCCGCCGCTTGCTGACTCTACCGAGGAAGACGTGGCGATCCGCCGGGCTCGGAGCCACACCCTCCTCGCCGCAACTTGTGGCGCTGCCCTGATCCATGTGGGAGCGGTCCTCATCTTCTTCGCCTACACAGCGAACCTGAGCACTGGGGTTCCGGTGGGTGAGGCGCTGGTGCCGGTGTACCCGCCGTTCGCGGTCCTTGCGCCGGTCTTCCTCGGACTAGGGATCGGAGCGATCATCGTCGGCTTCGTGCTCTGGTTCCGGCTCCTCATCGAGCAACTGACCGCGGCGAGCCGCGCACGGGAAGACAACGCGACACATGCGCATTGAGCTGACTGGGTCGACCCCACCAGCGGACCAGATCGCGGACCAGCTGCGAGGGCTGATCGCCTCCGGTCTCCTGGCGGCGGATGACCGGCTGCCCTCCGTCCGTCAACTCGCACGCGACTTGTCAGTCGCGCCCGGCACCGTCGCGAAGGCATACCGAACGCTGGAAGCCGACGGCTTCTTGACCGCGAAACCCGGTGGAAGCACCCGTGTCAGCGCATCCGCTGCCACGACCAAGCGGAAGGTCCTCGACGCCGCGCGAGCGTTCTTAGCGACGTGCTCGGAGGCCGACGTCACGTTCGAGGATGCGATCCGAATACTCCGTGCCACCAGGGAAAGCTAGCTCGACCCTGCGACCACCCCTTTGCTTTCCCATCTACCAGCGGAGGTGGCAGCCGGCGGGTCTCACTTCACCGTGGGCGGCCTCGGTAGATGAAAGGATTTAAATTCGAGTCGCTGAGCTCGCCTCCGTGATCGCGGGGATCGCTCACCGCACGCTTGGTTCAGCTGGCGGTGAGCGATCCCTCGGCCCGGGGTGCTTCGCCATGCACCTGAGTTGTTCTGCAAGGATTGAGAACATGAGCACCGCCGCGTAGGGCGGTTTCAAAAGGGGGAACGATGGCGCCAAGGTCGAACTGGTGGCACACCATGCGGGAAGCTCGGCGGCAGGCATGCGTTGCCGTGGATTTCTATAACCGGCCCGGAGATCGTCAGAGCCTTTCCGACTTCGTCGTCCATATGCACTTGGCGTGGCAAAACCTAATGCACGCGCACCTCATGCGCCGAAGCATCAACATCTACTACCGAGTCAAGAAGGGGAGTCGGCTGTACAAGCGGGATAAGTACGGTCAGAAGCAGTCGTGGGATCTTCAGGCTTGCTTGGATAGTGTCTATGAGAGCGCGCATCCGATCCGGGTCAATATTGAGTTCTTCGTCAACTTCCGGAACTCGGTAGAGCACAGGTACGACCGTAGCCTTGTCCTGGCGACCGCTTCGCTAGCGCACGCATACGTGATCAACTTCGAGGCTGAACTGACCCGCCTCTTCGGCCCCGAGCAGAGCTTGGATGAAGAGTTGCGCTTCCCTGTGTTCGTTCAGTCGCTATCCCCTGAAGGCATGGAAGCGCAGCGCGCGCTCCGCCGAGGTTTGCCTCTTGACGCGCAAACATACATCACCGAGTTCGAAGCGGGGTTGTCTGATGCTGTGCGGGACGACCCCCGCTACGAGTATCGGATCGTCGGGCGTGATCACAACTTCATCTCACTGAATCCCGTACAGCCTCTGGAGTGCGGCGGCCGCTGCGGAGGGCGGTCTTGATGTTCACCTTGGAGGTGTAGGAGATGGAGCCGTATTGGAAGAGCCGTACGGCGAGGAAGAACATGATCACTGCGCCGATGTAAAGGATGGCGATGACGATCGCGGCTTCGCCCACGCTCAATGATCCGAGGGCGTTGCGGAGCATGGCGGTGACCGGTGAGGAGAACGGGAAGTAGGTGAAGATTTGGACGATGAGTGCCTGCGGGTTGGAGAAGATCAGCGAGATGACGTAGAAGGGCACGAAGATCAGGGCCATCATCACGCCCATGAAGTTACCCGCCTCCTTCGCGGTGGGCATCACGGCGCCGATCGCAACGAGGGTCGTGGTGAATAGCGCGAACCCGCCGATCAGGAGTAGGACTCCGATAATCATCGGGACTGGTTCAAAGACCAGGGCCGCAAGGTCGAGCTCAGGAATGCTGACCTGTTCGCGGAAAAAGAGGTACCCGATAACGAGGGGCGAGGCGAAGATGACCATCTGGACCAGCCCGATACCGAAGAGCGCAAGAACTTTGCCGCTGATCAGGGTTGTCGGCTTCACCGTGGTCAGGATCATCTCGGTCACCCTGTTTTCCTTCTCCTCCAGTGTGGAGCTGAGCATCTGCCCAGCGAGAAGGATGATGAGCCCGTAGAACAGGACCAGGAACATCAGGGGCGGGATGGCGGCGTTGAACCCGCCGGTTTCTTTGCCGTCCTTATAGGTGGTGACATCAACGGAGGCATCTCCTGCCGCCAGGGTGACCAGGTCGGAGGAGCCGATCTGCGCGTCCACGGCCTGACTCAGCATGGCTTGTGCGACGGCACCGTACTTGTTGTTCTCGAACAACCCCTGGTCGACCCCATACACCTTGACATCGGAGACAGCAGGGTCGGCCGGGAAATCGAAGAACGCATCCACGGCTCCGGTCTGGACGGCGTCGACACCCTCCTGCGGTGATGCAGCCTCCTCGGCCCCGAATACGGCGGCCTGCTCTGGTGTGATGAGGCCGGATGCATCTGTGTAGGAGATGGAGAATTCCGCGCTCTCCTGAGCATCGGCGGCGGACGCGGTGGCGCTGTTGCTGATGAAGATCAACGCGAACACGACCGCCATGATCAGCGGCACGGACAAGGTTCCGACCCAGAAGCGCCTCTTGCTGATCGTTCGGATGAACTCGAAGCCGATGACGGTACCGAGGTTATGCTGTGCCATGTGTGTTTACGCCTCTGCCATCTCGTAGTCACTGGTGGAAGCCTCATTCTCGGCGCCGTAGACGCGAATGAAAATCTCCTCCAACGAAACCTTGGTCGTCGTGAAGGACCGGACTGCCACTCCTCCTGCGATCAGTTCTTTCAGGATGTCTGTCTCGTCGGCGTCATCGGCGATGGACAGCTCGGAGTAGTTCGTCTCGCTCACGGTGAGCGTGTACCGCGGCGACGCGGGGACTGGCCCGGAATGCTTGAGCCGGATGACACGACCACCGAACTGGTTCTGCACCTCGTCGATGGTGCCGTAGGCCTCAGAGGTGCCGTTCTTTAGCAGGATGACCCGGTCACAGAGCCGTTCAACTTCTTCCATCTGGTGGGTGACCATGACCACCGTCGCACCCTTGGTTTTTTGCTCGCCGATGATGTCCATCAGCAGGCGCCGGTTGACCGGGTCAAAGCCCTTGGTCGGCTCGTCCAGGATGAGGAGCTCGGGTTCGTTCATGATGGTCACGCCGAGCTGGACCTTTTGCTGCTGCCCGCCAGAGAGCTTATCCAGCTGCACGCCTGCCTTGTCTGCCAGGGCAACGCGCTCCAGATATTCCAGCGACCAGCGTTTGGCGGCGCCGGCGTCCAGGCCTTTGAGCCGGCCGAAGTAGGTCATGATGTCCATGACCTTTTCCTTCTTGTAGAGACCGCGCTCCTCCGGTAGATACCCCAGGCGTCCGCCGTCTTCGGGCCGGAACGGCCGCCCACCAATATGGAGGGTCCCGGCGGTCGGCTGGTAAATCCCCAGCAGCGCCCGGATGGTGGTGGTTTTGCCCGAGCCGTTACTGCCAAGGAAGCCGAACGTCTCACCCTTGCCCACGTCGAATGACAGATCGCGGATGACCGTTTTGTCACCGAAATCCATCCGGAAGCCGTCGATATGGACAAGTGCTTCGCTCATGGCCAATTCCCCAATAAAGTGCCGTCGGATGATCCTTCGAGTCTATTCACCAGCCACCACGAGGCACTCAGTCCAAAGGATGACATCGTCCGACCGGCAGCTCACGGAATGCTGGACTGAAAGCCAGTCGTATCCATTCGGCACAGCGATCTATGTCCCGCGGAAGTGTCAGATCCCGCTCTGGCGCGGAACCACCGCGACAGAGGTTTCGCACTTGGTCTGTGCCTCAGAAACACGCCACTGTTCGGTGGTCCATAAGTAGAGGGTCAGAACCGGTCCATATCTCTAGTCCTCGCCGCTATCTGCCGTAATGGCGCGGCGTATCCGAGGTGGAAAGTGTCCATGACGCGTCTTCAACGGGCCTGCGGCTCTCCGGGGTGGGCTCGAAATCGTGATGCACTTGAGATGCGCTAAGAGGCCGGCGTCGTCCTGCCATTACTGGACATGTGCCGCGGAGCGTTTCTTCGGTGAGCCGCGGGCGCAGTCTTCATCTGAGATCGATCCAATATCGACGCTTAGGTGCAGACCCTTCAGTGGCTACGGTGTCTTCAAGGACGCCACCACACCGCTCGATCGTACTGATCGATCCTTGATTGTCGTCGTCGCAAGTGACTAGCGCCCGCTCGATGCCGAGGTTTCGAACCACCCGCAGCCCTTGGCGCAGCATCTCGGTTGCATAGCCACGGCGGCGGTGTGCCGGCCGCACGCAGTAGCCGATATGACCGCCCTCTACGAGCAGTGCCGGGGTTAGCTCATGCCGTATATGGACCCGCCCCACGATCTGGTTGCCGATTGCCGCGAACAGCATCGTGGCGGGCACGCGGCCTGGGGAAAGGTCTCTGCCGGCCCTGTCCCTCTCAACCTTGTCGAGATACTGTTCCCACGTCTGGTCAGCACGGCGGAGTGTGAAATTGAAGCCGTCCTCTGCGAGCTCTGACTGAGCAGCAAGGGCCTGTGCCTCGTCCGTTGGAAGCGGATCCCGTAGGACTAACGATCCCTCGGGATCCAGACTCGACGGAGCGGAGGACTGTGACGTCGACATCTCCGAACCCTACCCGAGTTGGTTCATCAATCTCTTGACGGTCAACTTCGCGTAAGGAAGCAGAACCAATCGATCGCTCGAATCGGCGCTTACGGTTTTGGGGAGAGAAATTCCAGCCTGTTGCCGTTATTGTCCGGCAAATAGAAGCGTCGCATGCCTGGGAAGTTGTCATCCCATTCAAGTACCAAACCATGTTCCTCAACTCGGGCAGCCAAAGCGTCCAGGTCCTGAACAAGGATTCCCGGGTGAGCTTTCTTCTGCGGCCTGAAGTCCGCCTCGACGCCCAAATGAATCTCAAGGCTGTCCGCCCGCACCCACAAGCCACCCCGCGCAGCAAGGACCGGAGGCTTTTCCACTTCAGTCAGACCAAGAACGCCCACGTAGAACTTTCGGCAGTCGTCCTCACCGCCAGGCGGCAGGGCGAGTTGGACGTGGTGTAGCCCGAGCTTGAAAGGAGTTTCAGCAGGAGCATCCAAATACTGATCAACCGACATCGCTTTCCTATCTGGTCGCGTGTACGACGTTCATCTCGACTCTAAACCCAGGCCCATTGGGCGGCGGCTGCTTCTCCCGACAGGTGATTCAAAGCGATAGCAGTCTCGGCCGGTTAACGCATCGCGGAGTGGATCACGCATGGATCGTCGGGGTTTCGCTGATCACGAGGGCTTGCTGGTGCCGGTATAGGGTGGCGCGACTCCAGCCAACTAGTCGTGCGGCTTCTTCTGCGGTTCGCCCCTTGGCTCGTGCGTCAGCTGCGATGGCTAACTTGTCGGCGACCACCTTTGGATCTGACAGCGGACGTCCGAATCGGGTGCCGTTCTGCTTGGCAGCGGCGATGCCGGCGTTGACCCGTTCGGTGATGAGCTCCCGCTCATACTCCGCGAGAGTGGCGAGCATATTCAGCATCAGACGACCGGTCGAGGTTGCCGGGTCTATCCCGTCCGAGAGGGACCGGATGAGGATTCCTCGTTCACGGAGCGAGTTGACCGTGTTCAGGACGTCGATGAGTGATCGACCGAGCCTGTCGACGCGCCACACAATAATGGTGTCTCCTTCATCGGAGTATTCGAGGAGCTTCTTCATCCCGGGCCGCTCGATCGCAGCCCTCGTGCCTGAGGTGACATCGGAGAAGATGTCACGCCTATGCACGCCGGCCGCAATGAGTGCGTCGAGTTGCAGCTGCGCGTCTTGGGTCGATGTGCTGACGCGGGTGTATCCGAGATGCCTCACACCGTCATTCTGACTCAGAAACCCCCATCAACAGCGCATGTGAGACGAAATGCGGTGAGATGGGTTTCCGAGACGCGGACTGCCCTGTATTTCCGGGGCGCGTGAAGCTCGCCCCGAACTTCGACGGTGTGTCTTGAAAAGCTGTAGGTTTTCGAGACACCCACGGCATGTGGGAGAGTAACGCCGTGACTGAATCGCCGACACTGCATTTGATGGTTGGGCTTCCAGGCGTGGGGAAAACGACACTCGCTATGAAAATCGAGGAGCAGTCGGGTGCGCTCCGGCTCACTCCAGACGAATGGATGCAACCACTGTTTGGTGAATCAGAAGCTGACGGCAAACGGGATGTCCTCGAGGGCCGCTTGATCTGGGTCGCACTTCAGGTCCTACGTGGAGGCCTCTCCGTAATTCTCGATTTCGGGTTCTGGTCCGCAGATGAACGTCATGCGCTTCGGTGCATCGCAGAACAAGCCGATGTTCAATTCCAGCTTCACTACATAAGCCTGTCCGAGGAACAACGCCGGTCCCGCTCTGACGATCGATGGAACCGCGGCGACATGGTGACCTTCCAACTCTCTGCAGAGGACCACGATCATTTCGTGGAGGCATTCGCTGTGCCTAGCGCAGAAGAGATGCAAGGTCTTTCGCGACCGAAACCGCCCAGCTCCTTCACCAGTTGGCCGGCGTGGGCATCAGCGCGATGGCCTTCATTGCCTCGCATCGACCAAGCCCAGTAAAGCTGATGCGTCTTCGTTAGATTTGGAACGTCAACGGGGGCCCTATCGATCACCGTTCGTTTACGCCGTGCTCGCCAGCCCATGCCACAGCGGCGGTACGGAGCGTGTCGACGAACTCGCGCTTGCCATCCTGGTATCCGAGCATGCTCGTCGCAGATGCCGCACCGGCGCTCAATTTGGCCTGTCCGTAGCGTTCTGCCCAGTCCGGATGCGTGCGAAGAAAGTCACGAAAGGCAATGTTGCTCTCCCACAACTCCCCACAATGAGGTACGACGCTCACGTTGAAGGCGTCCATACCTCGCTTGCGCCAAAAGTACCGCCCTGGACGGCGACCATCTTCCCCCAGATACTCGTACCCGAGCCGTTCCAGACCATCGATCGCCGGCCGCGGATCGCTGCCCTCGCGAACCCCGGCAAGGATGTCCACAATCGGCTTCGCCACAAGCCCGGGAACTGCTGTGCTCCCGAAATGCTCTATTCCAAGCGCGTAACCGCCCAGCGCCGAATGAATCTCAGCAGCCTCGTTTCGGTACAGCAGAACCCAGCGGTCATCGTGTGGGACAACCTCAACCCAGTCCTCTTCTGCACTCACCGCTCAAGTGTGGCACTAGCTCCAAAGAGGTGACGAAGCGCGCAGTAGCCGATCGCCCTACGCACGCCGGCAGCAACGGAGGTTGCCGCAGGCGCGCGTTGCGTCGGCACTTTCGATAGGAGCCGTTAGGGTGAGCCACTATGTCGATCAATCTTGTGCGCCTGGATGCAGTTAAGGACGATCATGAGGCGCTGGTCAATTTTATGACGCGCAACGAGTTCCGCTTTCACGGCTCCAAGCGTCTTACACGCGAGACGGTCGAAGCTGCCATCGCGAAGGGCGCGTATCGGAGCGAGGACGATGACTCCTTCTGGATCGACCACACCGAGCACGGGCGTATCGGGTTCGCCCGCTTCGAAGATCTCAGGGATCCCACTCCGATGTTCGACCTCCGTCTCAATGGAGAGTTTCGGGGACGAGGCCTGGGCGTCGACGTTCTGCGCGCGCTCACCGAGCATGTCTTCACAGCACTGCCGGGGACTAATCGGTTCGAGGGGCAGACCAGGGAGGACAACATCGCGATGCGTAAGACCTTCCTGCGCTGTGGTTGGGTGAAGGAAGCCCACTACCGCGAGGGATGGCCGGTCCTGGGCGGCAGCCCGGTCGCCTCGGTCGCATACTCCATCCTTCGCCGTGATTGGGAAACAGGGCAGACGACGACCTTCGTGTGGGATGACCTCACCGTCTGAGGGCAGGTGCCCGGTGACCCATCCCCTTGAGGGCGGCCGCTAGTTTTTTCCGGCAGTATGCTCGCCACTGGTTGGTGGTTTGTTGGGTGGGCTGCAAACGGTCTTCATCAGAGTCCTTCGGACGGACGTGATGGTAAGTTGGGTTTCGTCGTTCTGTGGGCTGGTCATCGTGTGCATGAGGGTCAGGAAGCGTTCGCAGGCTTCCCATCCTGCACGCCGCGCTCTGAGGGTTGATGCATCCTCTGTATCTTTGCCCGCGCGCCGCATTTCGGCGACATACTGGTCAACGAAGTAGTTGATAAGGTCCTGAGTCATTGGTGCGTAATCCGGTCCTCCGTGGATGGTCCCGCCAATGTAGGCGAGGTCCTGAGCCACATCACCGAATTCAGCCCATTCCCAATCGATGAGGCTCATGTCGTCTCCATTGATCACGACGTTCCCCACGATCAGGTCACCATGGATCAGGCTGAAGCGGCGGGCTACCCCGCCTTTGTCCTCGCATCGGCGTACAAACGCCTGTACAACTGGCACTAAGGAGGCGATGTCGGGGTTCTTGAACAGCGTGGGGTGCGACTCTTTCCACCACTGCAGGCCGGCTTCAAGGTGACCTGAGAGACTGACTTGATCGTGTTCGGGTGCGTGGACCGGGCCTGCCAGGGCTTCCTCGACCGTGTGCAACCGGGCCAGGGTCTTCGCTAAGCGCGCGAAATCGGAGGCTTCCCACTGGGCTGCGTCCTTGATCTGGCCGGGCACGAAAGTGGTCAGCACGTATCGGTGGCCCAAGGGGTTGTCAGCGGAGTCATCGAACGCGATGCCACGGGTGCCGACACCGGTAGGCACCCTTGCCAAGGCGGCGAACTCGTCTTTCATCGGTCTCGGCGCTTCCTCCGCGCTTCGATGCGGGACTCGAAGCACGAAAGCATCACTGTCCGTGATGATCTGCCAGGCTGTATTTGTTGCACCGCGTCCAAGGAACCGAACCTCCAGCGGGCCTCCCGGCTGATAACGGGGAACGGATACAGATCCGCCCGTCAGTGCCTTCCTAAGCCTCGCTGTACGCGAAGCGAGTCCTTGATCGGGCAATTCCCCCACCAGCACCTCAGCATTTGAACACATAGATACCAATCCTCACACTGGAGACACGCTCTCGCAGGAGGCAGCACGGATAACAACTCCGGCCGATCGGTTGAGATGGTCCCTAAATTGCCCGCCGATCCCCCCCAGAAAAATCAGTTCAGTAGCTGAGTGGACGGGAGAAGCGGCCCCGCGTGCCCTGCGACCAGCAGCCAAACACCCTCCTCTTCCGTCCATACCTGCGTCATTGGCATCCGGTACAAGTTGCGCCCCGCGGCCGTCGTGACGTCATCTCTCACGATGCAGGTGAGGACCGCAGCGGACCCGCACATCGTGATCTTCGGGTCTTCGAGCATCTGGCTGTGCCAGGTGTTCTGTCCGTCGATGTTGGACTGAAGGTAGGTCTCGCGGTCAAACTGGTCGCCCTTGTGGGAGGTCCAGGAGAACTGCGGGTGCAGGAGCCCGCGCAACAGGGCACTGTCGTGCCGACTCAAGGCGTCCGCCCGCTTTCTCGCGGCTTCCAGTATCACTTCGGTGCGCATCACTCGAGTATGTCAGTCGTTACTCCGGCATCACGGGCGACGCACGGACAGCAGGTCCTGCAACCACCTCAAGGAACGCTTCAGGATCCTGCTGCGGGACGGCAAGCGACCGGCTTACGGGCGCCTTCTGACATTCGTGGGCGAGAGGTTCACCGACCAGTTGCTTTGGCCAGAACCGTACATGGCGCTGGTTCACAAGGATGCGGTATCAGTTGAGTTGGCCGGCACGCCACCCGTCGGATGGGCGTGTAAAGGGGCCCTTCGGACATCCGGTAGGGGTCATTGTTTGAGGCCGCCGGCGACCAGGAGCATGCGTAGTCGGTAGTTGTGGCGGTTGCGGTAGCCGCGGGCGAGGCGGCGGTGGAGTTCGATGATGCCGTTAATGGCTTCCGTGCCGCCGTTGTTCGTGCGGTTGGTGGTGAAGTAGGCCAGGAACGCCTGACGCCAGCGCCGCAGGGTCCGCCCCAGGCGGGCTATTTCGGGGATCGGGCAGGTCGCGAAGGTATCGGCGATGTCCTCGGCGATCCTGCGCCCTTCTGTGAGATGCTCCGCGCGGTAGGCCGAGCGTAGCCGCTGGGCGCACTGCCAGGCGATGAAGACCTCGTCGTGGACCGGGTTCGCGTCGATCGCGGCGGTGAGCCGGGCGCGTTGTTTGTCGGTGAGGTTCTCCTCGCCGGCACGCAGGATGGTCTGGATTCCGTAGAGCGGGTCGCCCTTGCGTCCGCGATGGCCGAGGGTGTCCTGCTGGACGCGCCGGCGGACCTCGTCCACGGCATGGGTGCCGAGTTTGACGACATGGAACGCATCGAGCACCGCGACGGCGTCCTCGAGGGTGTCGTCGATTGCGGTCTTGTAGCCGGCGAACGGGTCCAGTGCGGCGACTTCCACGTTGTTGCGGAACGCGTCGCCGCGGGCTTGGAGCCAGTCCCTGTAGGCCTTCCCGGACCGTCCGGGAACCAGGTCCAGTAACCGGGCCCGTGTCTTGCCGTCCTTGTCGCGGGTGAGATCGACCATGCCGGTGAGTTCCTTCGGCCCCCGTCGTCGGGGATCGACGTGATGCCAGATGTGCTCATCCACGCCCAGGGAGCTCACCCCGTGGAAGCGCGATTCATCGGCGGCGAGCCGCGCCAGTTCGGGTTCCACCGCCCGCCACACCGTCTTCCAGGAGGTGCCCAGTTGCCGGGCGATCCCCGCGATCGTGGCATGCTCGCGGCGCAGCTGCCTGATCGCCCAGACGGTCGCGCGCCTGGTGATGGATCCCCGCGCTTTCACGAGTGTTGGGACCTGCTCGAGGAACACACCCCGAACACAGTCAGGATCGGCGCACCGCCACATGCGTTGGCGCCAGATCACCCGCACCCTGGTCGCGCCTGGCACGTCGTGGAGCACCCGCCGGCG
>NZ_JAROKN010000016.1:0-57851 GCF_029455255.1 Arthrobacter vasquezii
CGGCGCGTGCCGGCGCGCGCCGTCGTCGTTCGCCTGCAGTCCAAGCACGACGACGGCGAGAGCCGCCAGCTCCTCCGCCGTCGGGTTCCCTGCCACCACCTGAAACAGCGGCTCGGCTTCTTCTGTAGGCGAGAGGTCCGCGCTCACAGCGGGATGTTCCCATGCTTCTTGGCGGGCAGCGAAGCGCGCTTGTCGCGCAGCGCGCGCAGACCGCGGACAACCTGAATCCTGGTGTCCGACGGCGCAATCACCGCGTCCACATAACCCAACTGCGCGGCCTGGTAGGGATTCAGCAGTTCCTCTTCATACTGATTGATCACCTCGCTGCGGGCGGCTTCAACGTTGCCTCCGGCGTCGGCTACTGATTTCAGGTGACTGCGGTACAGGATGTTCACCGCGCCCTGTGCGCCCATGACGCCGATCTGCGCCGTGGGCCAGGCGAGGTTGAGGTCCGCGCCAAGCTTCTTGGAACCCATGACGATGTACGCGCCGCCGTAGGCCTTTCGGGTGATGACGGTGATCTTGGGAACCGTGGCTTCGGCGTAGGCATAGAGGAGCTTGGCGCCGCGACGGATGATGCCGTTGAACTCCTGGTCCTTGCCCGGCAGGAAGCCCGGGACGTCCACCAGGGTGAGGATGGGAATGTTGAACGCGTCGCAATGGCGGACAAACCGTGCGGCCTTCTCTGAGGCAGCGATGTCCAGGGTGCCCGCGAACTGCATCGGCTGGTTGGCGACGATTCCGATGGTGTGGCCCTCCACGCGGGCGTAGCCGATCACCACGTTCGGCGCATAGAGAGACTGCATCTCCAGGAAATGGCCGTCATCCACGATTGTTGAGATAACGGTGTGCATGTCGTACGGCTGGTTGGCGGAGTCGGGGATGAGCGTGTCCAGCTGAGTGTCAGCCTCATTGATTTCGAGGTCCTCGGTGAACTCGGTCAGCGGTGCTTCGGCGAGGTTGTTGGAGGGCAGGAAGTCGAGCAGCTCCCGGACAAAGTCGATGGCGTCCTGCTCATCGGTGGCCAGGTAGGCGGAGGTTCCCGTGGTGGAGTTGTGCTGCCGCGCGCCTCCCAGGGTTTCCATGTCCACGTCCTCGCCGGTGACGGTCTTGATGACGTCGGGGCCGGTGATGAACATGTGCGAGCTCTTGTCCACCATGACCACGAAGTCGGTCAGCGCGGGGGAGTACGCCGCGCCGCCGGCACACGGGCCCATGATGAGCGAAATCTGCGGGACCACGCCGGAGGCATGCACGTTGTTGCGGAAGATGTCAGCGAACATCGCGAGCGATGCAACGCCCTCCTGGATGCGTGCGCCGCCGCCGTCGTTGATCCCCACCAGCGGGCAGCCGTTACGGAGCGCGAATTCCTGAACCTTGACGATTTTCTCGCCGTTGACCTGGCTGAGCGATCCACCGTAGACCGTGAAGTCCTGGCTGTAGATCGCGATCTGCCGGCCGTCCACGGTGGCGTAGCCGGATACCACGCCGTCGCCGACGGGCTTTTTCTTCTCCATGCCGAATGCCGTGGACCGGTGGACGGCAAGGGCGTCGAACTCCACGAAGGAACCCGGGTCCACGAGCAGGTCGATGCGCTCGCGTGCCGTGCCCTTGCCCCGGGCATGCTGCTTCTCGATCGCCTCCGGGCCGGAAGGCGCTAACGTCCGTTCCTGGCGTTGCCGGAAGTCGGCTAGCTTGCCTGCGGTTGTCTGGAGGTCTGGCCCGGTGTCGACTGCGTCTTCGGTGCCCTGCTCGAGGGGAAGCGTTTCGGGTTGCATCGAGTCTCTTCCGATTGGTGTCCTGGTGGCGGGCGAGTAGCCGGTCTCGAGGGGCCTTAAGTAGGTTTCCTCCAAAGAACCGGGCTTCTCGCCCAGTCTAGTAAGCAAAACGACCCGCATAGCTGTAGAACACCTACAACAACTTCTTGAAAGACTTAGCGCCCGCCCCGAAGTTACCCACGAGTAACAATTAGGTTCCCCACCCCCTGTGCCGATTATGGTGTCACCTATGACCCGCAATGGCGCACCTGTGTCCGGCACCCTTTCAGGGCGCACCATCCTCATGTCCGGCGGCAGCAGGGGGATCGGCCTGGCCATCGCCCTCCGTGCGGCGCGTGACGGCGCCAACGTCGCCATTCTCGCCAAAACGGGCGAGCCCCACCCCAGTCTCGAAGGCACCGTGCACACCGCCGCGGAAGAGATCCGCGCAGCCGGCGGCGGAGCGCTGGCCCTCGTGGGGGATGTAAGAAACGACGACGACGTCGCCTCGGCGGTGGAGGCGACGGTCGCCGAATTCGGAGGTATCGACGTCGTTATCAACAATGCGTCGGCGATCGACCTCTCGAAAACGGCCGACGTGTCCATGAAGCGCTATGACCTGATGGCGGACATCAACGTGCGCGGGACGTTCATGCTGAGCAAGTTCGCCTTGCCGGCGCTGTGTAAGGCTACGAATGCCCACATCCTGACGCTCTCCCCGCCGCTGAACCTGGATCCGGTCTGGGCGGGAAAGCACCTTGCCTACACCATGGCCAAGTACGGCATGAGCCTGACAACGCTCGGGCTCGCCGAGGAACTCCGGGACGAAGGCATCGCCGTCAACTCGCTCTGGCCGGCCACGTTGATCGACACCGCGGCGATCCGCAACATGCCCGGCGGGAGCGAACTCATCAAGGCTGCCCGGACACCGGACATCGTCGCTGACGCCGCCCACGCCGTGCTGGTCCGGCCGGCGCGCGAGTGCACCGGGAACTTCTTCACCGACGAGGAAGTCCTGCGCTCCGAAGGCGTCACCGACTTCAGCCGCTACAGCCTCGGCGCTCCCGAGGACCGACTGGTGCCGGACATCTTCCTCTAGGTTGACGGCTGCCCGGCAGCCGTGCGCCGGCCGGGCCCTGCATCTGCCTGGTGGGAACCGGTCATCGGTGCTGTACTTCTGTCATGACTGATCCAGGAGGACACGCGGCTGAACCGCATGACAACGGGGTTGCAGCTCGCTTGAACTGGCTTCGCGCCGCAGTCCTGGGAGCAAACGACGGTATCGTATCGACTGCCGCCACCGTCGTCGGTGTCGCAGGAGTGACTAATGTTGTCGCCCCGATCCTCATCGCTGGAACGGCCGCCGTCGTCGGCGGAGCGGTGTCCATGGCGCTCGGCGAATATGTTTCGGTGAGCAGCCAACGGGACAGCCAGGAAGCCTTGATCGAGAAGGAGCGCCAGGAACTGCGCGATGATCCGGACGGAGAGCTGACCGAGCTGGCCGGTCTGTATGAGCAGCGTGGGCTCAGCAGCGAAACTGCCCGCCAGGTCGCCGAGGAGCTGACCCAGCACGATGCCCTCGCCGCGCACCTCTCAGCGGAGCTGAACATCGACGAACTCGAGGTCGTCAATCCGTGGCATGCTGCCTTTGCGTCTGCTGCATCCTTCGCGGCAGGGGCCGTCCTGCCCCTCCTGACAATTCTCATCCTCCCCGCAGGTGTCCGCATCCCGTTCACGTTTGTAGCGGTTCTTGTTGCACTGGCCATCACCGGTGCAGTCAGCGCGCAGGTCGGGGGCAGCTCCCGGCGCCGGGCGATGGCGAGGCTCGTCCTCGGCGGAGCGCTTGCCATGGCCGTCACCTACGCCGTGGGATCCCTCCTGGGAACCACCGGAATCGTCTGACTGCGGGCCGTCTCCAGCGCGGTTCCGGCGCCCAGTAGGCTTGGACAATGACATCCCGCTACTCCAACCTTGAACGTCCGGGCCTGGACGAGAACGGCCTGCGCGAGGCGCTGTGCCGCCCGCAGGGTCCCTACGGCAGGCTGGACCTGGTGGAGGCAACGGGCTCAACCAACACCGACCTTGCGGAGCACTGCGTCGAGGATCCCGGGAACTGGCCGGATCTCAGCGTGCTCACCGCCGAGGAGCAGACGGCCGGCCGCGGCAGGCTGGACAGGATCTGGACGGCGCCGGAGCGCTCCTCGCTGTTCGTCAGCGTTCTGCTGCGCCCCCATAATCCGGAGGGCCGGCCCCTACCAACGCAGAGTTACGCGTGGATGTCCCTGCTGGCGGCGCTCGCGCTCTCGGAGAGCATCGAGGAACGCACCGAAATCTCTCCCCAACTCAAGTGGCCCAATGACGTCCACGTTGACGGCCGCAAGCTGGCCGGTGTCCTCGCCCAGCTCGTGCCGGGCGCCAACGCCGAGCCGCCCGCCGTCGTCGTCGGTGCGGGTGTGAACGTCAGCCTCACCGATCAGGAACTGCCGGTCCCCACCGCCACCAGCCTGCTGCTTGAATACGCCGCCACCACGGACCGGAACATCCTCCTGAAGGCCTATCTGCGCCGCCTGTCAGCACATTACGGTGACTTCACCGCGGTCGACGGCGACGCAACCCGCCCCTGGAAGGGCGGCGCCTCGCTGCTCACACGGGTCAGCGAACGCATGGTGACGCTGGGCCAGGATGTCCAGGCTGATCTGCCCAACGGCAGCGTCATCACCGGGCGTGCCATGAATCTCGATTCCCACGGTGCCCTGGTGGTGCGCGATGAGGATGGTGAGAGGCATACGGTCTCGGCGGGCGACGTCGTACATCTGCGGCCGCTGACGCTGTAAGGAGGAGCTCGACCAATGCGGCACGCACCGGATGCACGATCATGCGGATAAGACTCGAGCCGGGGGAGCACGTGGTGGTGCGTACCCGGCCACACCCGCGGCGCCTGCTGGTTCCGTTCTGCCTGGCCCTGCTGATTCTGGCCGGTGCCGGCTACGGGCTCGGTTGGTTCAGCCGGTCACAGCTGCCGCTCGGGTGGGAGCAATGGGGCCCGGCGATTGTCACCGTATTCCTGCTCCTTATGCTGCTTTTCCTGTTCCGCGTCTTCCTCCGGCCGCTGCTGCGCTGGGCCGGCACCCGGTATATCCTGACCAGCCGGCGGCTGATCCGGCGGGCAGGTATCACCAGGCGCAGTGAGCGGGAAGTTCGGCTGACGGGAATCTTCCAGATCATCATCGAGCAGGCCCTCGTCGAGCGGCTTACCGGTGGAGGCACGTTGTTTGTTGATCTGGGCCGAGACCGGATCCTCTCCTTCCGCGAGGTTCCGCAGGTGCATACGTTCAAGGAGTACATGGTGGCTGCGATCAGCGACCTACCGCTGACCGCCATGTTCGATGGTGTAGATATGGAAGCGGAGCCGGTGGACGGGGTAGAAGACGAAGCATGGAACAGGAGCGGTGATGAGCGCCAACAGCGGCACGGATGGAACTGAAGCCGGTGGCACCGGCTCCTTTGCCGATGACCCCGACAACCCCTTGACCCTTTCCATGCCGGCGTTCAACCGGGCAGACCTGCCTCCGCCGCCGGAGAAGCTGGACCGCGACGCCATCCGGCGCCTCGAGGTTGAACTGCTCGGCGCTGAACGAACGCTGCGCCGCAGGGATGTGGCAACAGGTGCCGGGGTGTCCCTGCTGTCCGCGCGGAAGCTCTGGCGCGCAATGGGATTTCCCAACATCGGGGACGACGACGTCGCGTTCACCGAAAAGGACATGGAAGCCCTGACCACCATCATCGAACTGGTGCGCAAAGAGCAGCTGACGGAATCGGCGGCAATTTCCATCACCCGTGCCATCGGGCAGATGACGGATCGCATGGTGGTGTGGCAGATTGAGGCGCTTGTCGAGGAGATGGTGGTTCAGCGTGGAATCTCCGACTCCGCTGCCCGCCGGAACCTCGTTGCCGAGCTTCCGCACCTGCTCGAGCCGCTCGAGAAGACGCTGGTCTACGCGTGGCGCCGCCAGATGAACGCAGCGGTCCAACGGCTGGCCGTCCGCTCGGAGTCGGGGCTCGCCTCTAGCGCGGGAGGGCCTGAAGGAGCCGAGGACGACGCACCGCTGCCGCTGGCCCGCGCCGTCGGGTTCGCGGACCTGGTCTCCTACACGAGCCTGTCCCGGCAGATGAATGAACGCACCCTCGCCCAACTGGTGCAGCGGTTCGAAAACCGAAGCGCGGAGATCATCTCTGTCGGCGGCGGACGCCTGGTGAAGACCATCGGCGATGAAGTGCTCTACATTGCCGAGACGCCCGAGGCCGGCGCTGAAATTTCGCTGGCGCTCGCCAAGGCGTTCACCGAGGACGACCTACTTCCCTCGGCGCGCGTCTCCATGGTGTGGGGCCGGATCCTGTCCAGACTGGGTGACATCTACGGGCCCACGGTGAACCTGGCGGCCCGCCTGACCTCGCTGGCGGAGCCCGGCACGGTGTTGATCGACGCCTCCACCGCCGCAACCCTGCGCGAGAACGAACGCTTTGTGCTGATGCCCCACAAAGCGCGGACCGTACGCGGTTTCGGGGAAGTTCACCCCGTGACGCTCGCGCGCGGCACCGGCACCGGCCTGGTTCTCGACTGACTGTTTCATTCACGACTGACAACGCCTCACCGATGGGCACAAGTACCCACGAGTGCCGGTCGGCCGGTTTGCGAAGTCATGCAACACTTTAATCGGTCAAGTATTCCGGCCGCCTCCTATTGAGTGAGGAAGCGGCCGTCCAGCGTCTCACCCGGGGAACATTGTGAAGCTACTGAACCGCCTTCGACGATTCAGCACCAAACACAAACGAGCATTATCGGTATCCACTGCCTCTGCCGTCAGCATGGGTGTGATCAGCGGTGCCTTGCTTTATCCCGGTTTTGCCACTGCCGAAGTTGACCTGAACGACGGCGGTGTGTGGGTGACGAATAACAACACCGGAATGGTGGGTCACCTTAATTACCAGTCGCGGCTCCTGGACGGCGGCTACGCAGCGAACAGTGACAGCTTCGACATCATTCAGGACCAGGCCACGGTCTTCAATATCAACTCTGATCAATCCAAGGTCAGCCCCGTCGACGTGGCCAACGTGGTCCGCGGCACTGAAGTTCAGCTGCCCGGTTCAGCAGCGGTGGCCATGGGGGGTACGACGGCGGCGGTGACGGACCGTGCCGGTGGTGCGGTCTGGATTACCACGGTGCAGAACCTCGCTGCTTTCAGTGACCAGGAAACCGAGCCGGTGGTGACCGGTTCTTCCGGTGTGGTTGCTGCGGTTTCTTCGAACAATCGCGTGCTGGTTGCAGACCCGTCCGCTGCGACGGTGTCTACCTACGTGGTTGCCCCCGACGGCACCTATGAGGAGCCCGCCCTCGTCGAGGCGGAGGCACTGGGATCGTTCGGTGACGCGCAGATCGCCGCTGTGGGAGATCAGGCAGTGGTGTTCGACGGCGAGTCCGGTCAGCTCGTCCTGCCCGGCGGAGAGGCGGTGACCCTTCCGGATGCTGTGGGTGGGCGTCTGCAGCAGAGCGGCCCGGCGGGCAGTTTCGCGGTGGTGGCCACACCGACGTCGTTGATCAAGCAGCCGCTGAGTGGCGGGGATCCGATCGTGACGCCGCTGGATTCCACCGGTGTTCCCGCTGCGCCGGTGCAGTTGGACGGTTGTGTCCACGCTGCCTGGGCCGGAGCTGCGGTCTACGTCCGCGACTGCGCCGATGATGCCAGTGATCAGCGGCAGGACATCCCCGAACTCGGTGCGGAATCGGAACTGGTGTTCCGGGTCAATCGCAGCGTTGTCGTTCTCAACGATGTCAACGCCGGTGATGTCTGGCTGGTGCTGCAGAACATGCAGTTGGTCGATAACTGGGGTGACATCATCCCGCCGAAGGATGAGTCCGATGACGAGGACCAGGAGTCCGCGAGTGAGAACCCGGTCAACACGCTCCCAGACCGCACCGGTGAAAACCGTCCTCCGGTAGCCGAAGACGATACCTACGGCGCAAGAGCCGGCCGCACCACTATTCTGAACGTCGTCGCCAATGACACAGACCCGGACGGCGATCTCCTGACGAGTACCCTGACCGGGGAACCGCCGGCCGCAGGCAGCGTGCAGCCCATCTACAACGGTGCAGGACTGCAGATTGTGGTCCCGCCGAACGCCACGCCCGGCAACTCCACCTTCACCTATGAAGTGTCCGACGGACGCGGAGGCAGCGATTCCGCGCAGGTCACCCTGGATATTCGCGGGGCTGATTCGAATGAGCCGCCCAACCCATTGCGCTCCACGAAAATTCTTGTGGAGGAGGGCAAGTCCGTCAGCCAGAACATCCTCTCCAGCTGGATGGACCCGGACGGCGATGACCTGTTCCTGGTGAGTGCGGAGCCGACGCCGGACGGTGATCAGGTGAGAACCCGCTCGGACGGGCTGCTGACCTTCCGCGACGTCGGCAAGGGCCAGGGCGTGAAGGAAGTTAACATCGTCGTCTCGGACGGCCGTGAAGAGGTGTCCGGCGTCATCAGTTTCGATGTCCGCGCAGCAGGGACGTTGGCGCCGGTGGTCAATTTCGATCACTTCACTGCCGTCGTCGGGCAGGAATCCCAACTCAGCCCACTGCAGAACGATCTCGATCCGGCAGGTGGTCAGCTCAGCCTGGCGAAGGCGGAACTCACCGGCGGGGATGCGGTGGCAACACCGGATTATGACACCGGCACCATCGCTTTCACTCCCAACGCGGCGGGCACTTACTACGTCGAGTACCTGGTGACCAACGGTCCACAGAGCGCCAGTGGCCTCATTCGGGTTGATGCGAAAGCCGACGGCGCTGAGGGGGCTCCAGTCGCCGTCCGCGATGTGGCGTTGCTGCCGCGCAACGGCGATGTGCTGGTCGACGTTCTGGGTAATGACAGCGACCCTTCGGGTGGCGTGCTGGTGGTGCAGTCAGTGGATGTACCGGCCGGTTCACCGCTGGAGGTCGCGGTACTCGATCACAACGTGCTGCGCATCCACGACGTGCGGAACCTCAGCGAGCAGACCACCATCACCTACACAATCTCGAATGGCAAGGCGTCCGCCACCGGGGAAGTAAGCGTGCTCTCGGTGGAGGGCCCGGAGACGCCCCTGCCGCCGCAGGCCAACTCCGACGAGGTCACGGTACGCGCCGGTGACGTCGTCAACATACCGGTGCTCGACAACGACACTCACCCCAACGGCGATGAGCTGACCCTGAATCCCGTACTCGCTCAGGGGATCGACCTCGGGGACGGCCGGATTTTCGCCTCGGAGAACTCACTGCGTTTCGTCGCCGGCACCACAGCCAAAACTGTGTACGCCATCTACGAGGTGCTGGACAGCACCGGGCAGACGGACTCGGCGGAGGTACGGATCAACATCCGGCCGCTCGATGAGCGCAACACGCCTCCGGTACCGAAGAACCTCGACGCGCGCGTCATCGCCGGATCGACGGTCCGGATCCCGGTCCCGCTGGACGGTATCGACGCGGATGGCGACTCGTCCTTCCTCACCGGCATCGACGCCGCTCCGACGATGGGCGCAGCGATCCCGGGACCGAACTACATCGACTTCACCGCATCGGCCACCGGAGCGGGGACCGACACCTTCACCTACACCGTCCGCGATCGGCTTGGCCTGGAGAACACCGGCACCATTCAGGTGGGCATAGCTCCTGCCGCGGAAGCGAACCAGAAACCCATTGCCGTCAACGACGGCGTCATCCTCCGGCCCGGCCGCGCCATTGCCGTCGACGCGCTGCGCAACGATTCAGACCCCGACGGCGACCCCATCGCGCTTGATCCCGAGGGGGTCACTGCCACCCCCGAGGAAATGGCTCCGGAGGTGGTCGAGGGCCGCGTGCTGTTCAGCGCACCCCAGGCCGAGGGAGACTTCAGCGTCCGCTACTCAGTGGCTGATGATCGCGGTGCCTCCGCCAACGGCAACATCAACGTGACGGTCGACCAGAACGCTCCACTGCTCCTGCCCATCGCGCGTGATGACAGGGTCGAGGTGACCGAGACCCGCGGACAGACCGCCGTGGACGTTCCGGTCCTGAAAAACGACGAGGATCCGGACGGCGTCGCAGAGGATTTGGAAGTCAGCGTTGACCCCGCCGATGCCACCGCGGCCGTGGGTGCGGAGAACGTGGTCCGCGTCGAGCTGACACCGGAGCCGCAGTCCATTCCGTACTCCGTCGAGGACATCGACGGTGGTGTCGCGACCGCCGTCATCTGGGTACCCGGGCTGAGTGAACAGTATCCGACGCTCATCAGCAACGCTCCCATCGATGTGCAGGCGGGGGAGGAACTCGCTCTCGACCTGCGCGAGCTGGTGGAGGTCCGCGAGGGCCGCACGCCGCGCCTGACCGTCACTGAGAAGGTCACGGCGATCGGCACCAGCAACGCCAACGACTGGGTGGTCGATCCGAACAACCTCCGCTACGCCGCGGACGCGGATTACGCCGGCAAGGGCTCCATCACCTTCGAGGTCACCGACGGCACCGGCCCCGATGACCCGGAGGGCTTGAGCTCCACCCTCACCGTCCTCACCAACGTGATCGCCGCTGAGGAAAGCCCCAACTTCCCGCCGACCCTGGATTCCGGGTCCCTCGAAGTTGCCATCGCCGAGCCGGCAGTCACGCTCGATCTGGCCGGTCTTGCCGCCGACCAGAATCCTGAGGACACCCTCGAGTTCTCGCTCACCGGTGAGCAACCTGCCGGCTTCGATATCTCCTTCGCCGGTTCGGTGCTGACCGTCGCAGCCCAGGACGGCGCCGAGGTCGGCACCACCGGAACCATCGGAATCTCCGTGACGGACGGGGAAGACACGGCGAACAGTTTGGTGGCGCTGACGGTGTTGGCGTCCAGCCGGCCGGTTCCGGTCGCTAACGACGACGAAGTGCCTGACGCCGTTCAGGGCGAGCCGGTGACGGTGGACGTGCTCACCAACGACGTGAACCCGTTCCCGGAAGAGCCGCTGCGGATCGTCGACGTCATCGCGGACGGCAACGGCAGCGTTTCCCAGCAGGGAGACTCAGTCCTCGTGACGCCGGGTGAGTCCTTTGTGGGAAACATGACCGTGCAGTACACGATTGAGGACAAGACCGGGGAACTGTCCCGCGTCGCAACGGCCCAGATTCTCCTCACGGTCAAGGGCAAGCCGGGCGTTCCCTCCACACCGGTGGTCGAAAGCACGCGAAATAAATCGGTGGTCCTGTCCTGGGATCCGCCGGCTGACAACGGTTCACCGATCACCGGTTACACGGTCACCAGTAACAACGGGTTCACCCAGGAGTGCCCGGCGACCACGTGTACGCTGACCGGGCTCACCAATAACGTCGAGTACGTGTTCACCGTCACCGCCACCAACGACATCGGTACGTCCGACCCGTCGCCGGAATCGGCGGTCGCGCGTCCTGACACACAACCGGCTCAGCCTGCTCCTCCGGCGCTGGTGTTCGGTGACGGATCGCTGACGGTGAGCTGGACACCTCCAGCCAACGAGGGTTCCCCGGTCGAAGGCTATGACCTCCAGATCTCTCCCGCACCACCCAACGGGGCGGTCCAGCGCAGCGCAACCGGCAGCCCGCTGACCTGGGAAGGCCTGGAGAACGGCACCGCCTACAAGGTTCGGGTGCAGGCACGCAATGCCGCTCCGGATCCGTCGGAGTGGAGTGATTACTCCGCTGCCGAGATTCCGGCCGGCCTGCCGGGAATCCCTGCTGCGCCGACGACGACGCGCGCCGACTCAGTGGGCACGGAAAGTCAGCTGGTGGTCGACTGGGCAGACGTGGCGCCGAACGGCGACACCGTGACGAAGTACCAGGTGCAGGAATTCCGCGGGGGCGCCCTGGTGCGCACGTTGCCCGAGGTGCAGGCGTCCGAGCAGACCATCGTCGTTCCCAACGCCGAGGCGGACTACAGCTACGCGGTCCGTGCCTACAACAAGGCCGGCTGGACCGAATATGGCGCCCAGTCCACGCCGCGTCGTGCTGTTGGTTCTCCTGCGGCGCCAAGCAACGTGAGCCTGAAGGAAACCCGAACCAACGCGGAAGGCCGTCACGTTGTGATCAACTTCAGCGAACTCAGCGCTGATCAGCGCAACGGTGCCCGAGCCTCCGAGGTGAGCTACCAGGCGAACTTCAGCGACGGCCGCCAGATGGGCATCAGACCGGGACAGGAAGTCGGCGGGTTCCCGAACGGCACGGCAGTGACCGCGACGGTCACCGCCATCGTCAACAGCGACGGCGCCAACTACAGTAGCCAACCTGCAGGCTCCAACCGGGTTAATCCGTTCGGCAGCCCCGGTGCGGCGAGAGCGGGCGCCCGGGACGGGGCCAAGGAACAGAAAGAAGTTACCGTGAGCTGGGATCCACCGAACCTGGGTGCCCACGATGTGAAGCAAATCCAGATCAGGATCAACGGCGGCGGGTGGGAGAACGTCCGTAATTCCAATAGCCGCACCATCAAAACCGACGGCTATAACGAGCGTGTCATCATCCGGGTGCGGTCAATGAATTCACGGGGCGAATTCGGGCCGGTTGCTGAAGCAACAGCCAGAAGCGGTGAGGCTCCACCGCCGCCACCTCCCAAGCCGACAGAGTGGACCATCACGGCCGGCGGACCGGAGTTGAGCTCTCGCAGCTGCATGGATCCTCCCAGCGGACCTACAAACTACGGCGGGCCGGGAGACTGCACCGGCGGTCACTGGATCAATGCCGGCGAGTCCTTCAAGTCAAGGTGCTATGTAATCTATGGCGGCAACGTCTGGTACTTCCAGAACTCCGGTGGAAAGAACCAGGGACTCATCATGAAGGGGATTCACGCGCAGGGGCACGGCGCCAACCCTCCCGCCGGAATGCCGCGCAGGGACGGCGGCTGCTGATTTCCCGCGTACCAAAGGCTTCGATCGTTCCTCCCATGGGTGCCGGTGCCGATGGGAGGACGGCAGGCCAGGCTATAGACTCGTCCTTGACGCCTGAGGGGCAAGGCGTACATTCTTCGGGGGGATTTCAGCTCATGAATCGTGGTCTCGATCGCCTGCGTCGTTTCAGCACCAGGCACAAGCGGGCATTGTCGGTATCGACCACTTCCGCAGTGAGCATCGCCGTGGTGGGCGGTGCGCTCCTTTATCCCGGTTTTGCCACTGCCGAGGTCGATCTGAACGACGGCGGTGTATGGGTGACCAACCGGAACACCGGCATGGTGGGTCACCTCAATTACCAGTCCAGGCTTCTGGACGGTGGGTACGCAGCGAATAGCGACAGCTTCGACATCATTCAGGACCAGGCCACGGTCTTCAACATCAACTCCGACCAGTCGAAGGTCAGCCCCGTCGATGTCGCCAACGTGGTTCGCGGAACCGAGGTACAGCTTCCCGGTTCAGCGGCTGTGGCGATGGGCGGTACGACGGCGGCAGTCACCGACCGCGCCGGTGGTGCGGTCTGGATTACAACGGTGCAGAACCTCGCTGCCTTCAGCGATCAGGAGACCGAACCGGTGGTGACCGGTTCTTCCGGTGCGGTCGCGGCGGTGTCCTCGAATAACCGTGTGCTGGTCGCAGACCCGGGCGCAAAGACGGTCTCTACCTACGTGGTCGCCCGCGACGGCACCTACGAGGAGCCGACGGTCGTCGAGG
Organism: Arthrobacter vasquezii; assembly: GCF_029455255.1. NCBI lineage: Bacteria > Bacillati > Actinomycetota > Actinomycetes > Micrococcales > Micrococcaceae > Arthrobacter > Arthrobacter vasquezii. The sequence goes on from NZ_JAROKN010000016.1 coordinate 13,425, forward strand.
CGGAAACGCTGTCAACGTTCGGTGACGCGCAGATCGCCGCCGTGGGAGACCAGGCAGTTGTGTTCGACGGCGAATCCGGGCAGCTCATTTTGCCTGATGGGGAGGCGGTCACCCTGCCGGATGCTGCCGGTGGCCGGTTGCAGCAGAGCGGACCGGCGGGCAGCTTTGCGGTGGTGGCGACGCCGACGTCGCTGATCAAGCAGCCGCTGAATGGTGGCGATCCGGTCATCACACCGCTGGATGCGACAGGGGTTCCTGCTGCGCCGGTGCAGTTGGACGGCTGTGTCCACGCGGCGTGGGCCGGGCCTGCCGTCTACGTCCGCGACTGCGCGGATGACGCCAGCGACCAGCGGCAGGACATCCCTGAACTCGGTGCGGAATCGGAACTGGTGTTCCGGGTCAACCGCAGCGTTGTGGTCCTCAACGACGTCAACGCCGGCGACGTCTGGCTGGTCCTGCAGAACATGCAGCTTGTGGACAACTGGGGCGACATCATCCCGCCGAAGCAGGATTCCGATGACGAGGACCAGGAATCGGCGAGTGAGAACCCGGTCAACACACTCCCGGACCGCACGGGTGAGAACCGTCCTCCGGTCGCCGAAGACGACTCCTACGGTGCACGTGAAGGCAAGACCAGCATCCTCAACGTCGTCGCCAATGACACGGACCCGGATGGTGACCTGCTCACGGCGCGATTGAGCGGGGACCAGCCGGCCGCAGGCAGTGTGCAGCCCATCTATAACGGTGCAGGACTGCAGATTGTGGTGCCGGCAGATGCCCCTGTGGGTATTTCTACATTCGCTTACGAGGTCGAGGACGGACGTGGCGGCACGGATGCCGCCCAGGTCGACGTCGAGGTTCGCGGGGCTGACACGAATGAGCCGCCAAATCCTCTGCGTCCCACGAAGATCCTTGTGGAGGAGGGGAAGTCGGTCAGCCAGAACATCCTCTCCAGCTGGACGGACCCCGACGGCGATGACCTGTTCCTGGTGAGTGCGGAGCCGACGCCGGATGGGGATCAGGTGCGCACGCGCTCGGACGGATTGTTGACGTTCCGCGATGTCGGCAAGGGCCAGGGGGTGAAGGAAGTCAACATCGTCGTCTCGGACGGCCGTGAAGAGGTGTCCGGTGTTATCAGTTTCGATGTGCGTGCGTCGGGGACACTGCCGCCGGTGGTCAATTTTGACCACTTCACCGCCGTCGTCGGGCAGGAATCGCAACTGAGCCCGCTGCAGAATGACCTCGATCCGGCGGGCGGCCAGTTGAGCCTCGCGAAGGCGGAGCTGACCGGCGGGGATGCAGTGGTGACGCCGGACTATGACACCGGCACCATCGCCTTTACTCCGAATTCGGCGGGAACCTATTACGTCGAATACCTGGTGACCAACGGCCCGCAGAGCGCCAGCGGTCTCATTCGCGTCGATGCGAAAGCCGACGGTGCGGAGGGCGCGCCGATCGCCGTCCGTGATGTGGCACTGCTGCCACGGAATGGCGACGTGTTGGTCGACGTTCTCGGAAATGACAGCGACCCGGGCGGCGGCGTCCTGGTGGTGCAGTCCGTCGAAGTCCCGGCAGATTCGCCAGTGGACGTTGCAATCTTGAATCACAATGTGTTGCGCATCCATGACGTGCGGAATCTCAGCGAGCAGACCACCATCACCTACACGATGTCGAACGGCACGGCCTCGGCAACCGGTGAGGTGAGCGTGCTGCCCGTGGAGGGCCCGGAAACGCTGCTGCCGCCGCAGGCCAACTCCGACGAGGTCACAGTGCGTGCAGGAGACGTCGTCAATATCCCGGTGCTCGACAATGACACCCACCCCAACGGCGACGAACTCACGCTGAGTCCTGTCCTGGCCCAGGGGATCGACCTCGCGGACGGCCGGATCTTCGCGTCGGAGAACTCGCTGCGTTTCGTGGCTGGACCCACGGCGAAGACTGTCTACGCCATCTACGAGGTGTTGGACAGCACCGGGCAGACCGATTCCGCAGAGGTACGGATCAATATCCGACCGTTGGATGCACCGAATACCCCACCCGTGCCGAAGAACCTCGATGCCCGTGTGATCGCCGGATCGACGGTGCGCATCCCGGTTCCGCTGGACGGCATTGACGCCGACGGTGACTCCGCTTTCCTGACAGGAATCGACGTCGCTCCGACGATGGGCGCGGCGGTTCCCGGCCCCAATTACATCGACTTCACCGCATCGGCCACCGGAGCGGGTACGGATACCTTCACCTACACGGTCCGTGACCGGCTTGGCCTGGAGAACACCGGCACCATTCAGGTGGGCATAGCGCCTGCAGCGGAAGCGAACCAGAAACCCATCGCCGTGAACGATGGTGTGATCCTCCGGCCTGGGCGCGCGATCGCTGTCGATGCGCTGCGAAATGACTCGGACCCGGACGGTGACCCGATCGCGCTTGATCCGGAGGCTCTGGCGGGCACGCCGGAGGAGATGACTCCGGAGGTGGTCGAGGGCCGCGTGCTGTTCAGTGCGCCTCAGGCAGAAGGTGATTTCAGCGTCCGCTATGGCATCCAGGACAGCCGGGGTGGCACCGCCGCAGGCAATATCAGTGTCACCGTCGATCAGAACGCTCCGCTGTTGTTGCCGATCGCCCGTGATGATCGGGTGGAGTCGGAAGAGACCCGCGGCCAGACGGCTGTGGACGTGCCGGTCCTGAAAAACGATGAGGACCCTGACGGTGTGGCCGAGGACCTCGTTGTTCGGGTCGATCCGGCAGCCGTCACCGCCTCAGTGGGAGCGGAGAACGCAGTCCGCGTTGAGCTCACCGAGCAGGCTCAGATCATCCCGTACACGGTGGAGGACATCGACGGCGGTGTTGCCACCGCCGTGATTTGGGTGCCGGGACTGAGCGAGCAGTACCCCACGCTCATCAGTGACGCACCGATCGACGTGCAGGCAGGAGAGGAACTGGCTCTCGACCTGCGGGAGTTGGTGGAGGTCCGGGAAGGCAGGACGCCGCGGCTGACGGTGACCGAGAAGGTCTCCGCAATCGGGACCAGCAACGCCAACGACTGGGTGGTCGATCCGAACAACCTCCGCTACGCCGCGGACGTCGGTTACGCCGGCAAGGGCTCCATCACCTTCGAGGTCACCGACGGCACCGGCCCCGACGACCCCGAAGGGTTGAGCTCAACCCTGACCGTACTCACCAACGTGATCCCCGCTGCGGAAAGCCCCAACATCCCGCCCACCCTGAACTCTGGATCGCTGGAAGTTGCAGTTGCTGAGCCGGCGGTCTCCCTGGATCTGGCCGGCCTTGCATCCGATCCGAACCCGGAAGACACCCTGGAGTTCTCGCTGACCGGTGATCAACCCGCCGGGTTCGAAGTGTCCCTCGACGGCTCGGTTCTGAGCGTGGCACCCGGTGAGAATTCTGAGGCTGGGCTCACCGGCGTCGTGGGAATTTCGGTATCTGACGGTGAGGAGACCGCAGCGAGTTCAGTTGCGTTGGCGGTGTTGGCGTCGAACCGGCCGCTTCCGGTGGCGAATGACGATGAGGTGCCTGACGCCGTGCAGGGTGAGCCCGTCCCGGTGGATGTGCTGGCCAACGACGTGAACCCGTTCCCGGAGGAACCGTTGCGCATTGTCGATGTGGTCGCTGACGGGAACGGCAGCGTGTCGCAGCAGGGCGAGTCGGTTCTGGTGACGCCGGATGAGTCCTTTGTTGGGACGATGACGGTGCAGTACACGGTGGAGGACAAGACGGCTGACCAGTCGCGCCTGGCGACGGGGCAAATTGTGCTGACGGTGAAGGGCAAGCCGAGGGCGCCGTCAACGCCTGTGGTCGAAAGCACCCGGAACAAGTCGGTGGTCCTGTCCTGGGATCCGCCGGCCGACAACGGTTCGCCGATCACCGGTTACACAGTCACCAGCAACAACGGGTTCACGCAGGAATGCCCGGCGACCACGTGCACGCTGACCGGGCTCACCAACAACGTCGAGTACGTATTCACGGTCACCGCCACCAACGACATCGGTACCTCCGATCCGTCGCCGGAATCGGCTGTAGCGCGTCCGGACACACAGCCGGCCCAGCCCGCTCCGCCGGCGCTGGTGTTCGGTGACGGATCGCTGACGGTCAACTGGACACCGCCCGCCAACGAGGGCTCACCGATCGAGGGCTATGACCTGCAGATTTCGCCCGCACCACCCAACGGTGCGGTCCAGCGCAGCGCAACCGGCAGCCCGCTGACCTGGGAAGGCCTGGAGAACGGCACCGCCTATAAAGTCCGGGTGCAGGCACGCAACGCCGCGCCGGAACCGTCGGAGTGGAGCGACTACTCCGCGGCTGAGATTCCGGCTGGGTTGCCGGGAATCCCTGCTGCGCCGACGACGACGCGTGCCGATTCGGTGGGCACGGAGAGTCAGCTGGTGGTCGACTGGGCAGACGTGTCGCCCAATGGTGACGCGGTGACGAAGTATCAGGTGCAGGAGTTCCGCGGTGGCGCCCTGGTGCGTACCCTGCCCGAGGTCCAGGCGTCCGAGCAGACGATCGTGGTGCCCAACGCCGAAGCTGACTACAGCTACGCTGTCCGCGCCTACAACAAGGCAGGCTGGACCGAATACGGTGCCCAATCAGCACCTCGTCGCGCGGTTGGTTCTCCTGCAGCGCCGAGTAACGTGAGCCTGAAGGAGACTCGTACCGGCGCCGAGGGCCGCCACGTCCAAATCAGCTTCAGCGAACTCAACGCGGAGCAGCGCAACGGCGCACGAGCGTCCGAAGTCAGTTACCAGGCGGTGTTCAGCGATGGTCGTCAGATGACGGTCAGGCCCGGCCAGGAGATCGGCGGGCTCGCCAACGGATCCGCAGTGACCGCTACGGTCACTGCCATCGTCAACAGCGACGGCGCCAGCTACTCGAGTTCACCCGCCACCTCCAACCAGGTAAGCCCCTACGGCAACCCCGGGAAGCCTTCGGCGAGCGGACAGAACGGTACACAGAACGAAAACAGCGTGACCTTCAACTGGGCACCGCCCAACACCGGAGCTCATGACGTCAAGCAGATTCAGATCAGCATCGACGGCGGTGGGTGGCAGAATGTTGCCAATTCCGGTTCGAGGCGGGTCAGCGGCAACTTCGAACAACAACACGAGATTCGGGTTCGCTCGCTGAACTCCCGCGGCGAAGCAGGGGGAATCGCGAACGCTACAGCCCGCGCGGGCAAGGAACAACCGAGCCAGCTCGACACACGGCTCCTGGGACATATGCAGCGCAGCTGCACCGACCCCGCGAACCGGGCCACCTACGATCCCGAGGAGTTCACCTGTGAAGGCGTGGGCGGAAATAATCCCCCGTGGTTCTACGCCGAGCACCAGTTCACTGTCGGTTGCTGGATCAGCCACACCGATGGCTACGGCCGGACCGGTCAGTGGTACCGGATTGTTGGAGGGCCGCGCAACGTTGGCCGCTACATCGACGCCGGCCACGTGACCGTCGGCGGGCCGGCCCAGAGCAAACTGCCGCAGTGCTGACAGCCGACGTCCTGCACGTATTCTTTCCCGTGGGCAGCACGGATTCCGCAAGAGAAAAAGGAACAGATCATCATGACAATGACCGCTGAACAGGCCGCGTGGTTCGCCGGGACGTTTGACAAGCTGGTTGGCAACGTGGGGCAGGCAGTCCTCGGCAAGTCCCACGTGGTACGGCTTGTCCTGACCGCGATGCTCGCCGAGGGTCATGTGCTGCTCGAGGATGCTCCGGGAACCGGAAAAACCATGCTGGCACGGTCACTCGCTGCGACGGTGCAGGGAACGCACTCCCGCATCCAGTTCACCCCGGACCTCCTGCCCTCTGATGTCACGGGCATCACCATCTATGACCAGAAGACGCAGGAGTTCGAGTTCCACAAGGGCCCCATCTTCGCGAACATCGTGCTCGCAGACGAGATCAACCGCGCCTCGCCGAAAACCCAGTCGGCGCTGCTGGAGGTCATGGAAGAATCCCGCGTCACAGTGGATGGCGTGAGCTACACCAACGACCGCCCGTTCATGGTGATCGCAACCCAGAACCCGATCGAACAGGCCGGAACCTATCGTCTTCCGGAAGCGCAGCTTGACCGCTTCCTGATCAAGACCATGATCGGCTACCCGGACCATGCCTCCACCGTCCAACTGCTCAGCGGCTCGGCAACCCGTGACCGTTCGGCGGCGCTGACCCCGATCATCACCACCCAGGCCATCAAGGACATGGCGGATCTGGCGACGGAAACCCACGTGGATAACGCGGTGCTCGAGTACATCTCCCGGTTGACGGAGGAGACCCGCTCTGCACCGGAGACGCGTCTCGGAGTGAGCGTGCGCGGGGCACTGGCCATGGTCCGCACAGCGAAGGTCTGGGCTGCCGGCCAGGGCAGGCATTACGTCCTGCCCGACGACGTCAAGGAACTGGCGCCGTACGTGTGGACCCACCGCTTTGTCATGGACCCGGAAGCGGAGTTCGCCGGAGCAACACCCGAGGCCGTCCTGCGCCGCGTGCTTGCCGACGTGTCAGCTCCCCAGCAACGCGCCACCGCCTGACACTCCTGAGGATTCATGGCAACGAACACGGAAACCGCGGAAAAAAGCGCCTCACGACGGCGCGCGGCTGATCCTGCGCGCCGTCGGGCGTCCCAGCCGTCCCCGGAACGGACCGGAAGACAGAAACGCACGGCGTCGTCGTCCCGTCTCCACCCACGGTCACTGACCCGGGAAGCCTGGCAGCTGGCGCGGGACGCAGGCGCGCCGGTGGCCAGCCGGATCCTCGACGGACTGAGGAAATACTGTGGCCCCGTAGTGGGAGTGGTCAGTCCGCTCGGGTGGATCATTGCCGCAACTGTCACCGCACTCTGGATACTCGGCTCTGTCTTCGACTGGCGGGAAGCGCTCGTTGCAGCGTTGCTGGGCACGGTTCTCTTTCTCCTGGCCGTCGGATTCATTCTCGGCCGCTCCTCCTACGCTGTGGAGCTGGACCTGACGCGTACGCGCGTGGCGGTGGGGGACCGCGCCGTCGGAAGCGTTGCCGTCTCCAACACCTCAGCCAAGGCGCTGCTTCCGGCCTCGCTGGAGCTGCCGGTAGGAGCGGCGACGGCAATTTTCCACCTGCCAAGACTCAAGCCGAACCAGCAGCACGAAGACCTGTTCACCATCCCCACGCAGCGCCGCGCCGTCATCGTGGTGGGGCCGGTCCGCTCGGTGCGCGCTGATCCGCTGAGCCTGCTGCGCCGCCAGGTGTTCTGGACCGAACCCACCGACCTGTACGTGCACCCGCGGACGGTGGCGCTGGTCGGCTCGGCGGCCGGCTTCATCAAGGATCTGGAGGGACTGCCCACCAAGGACCTCTCCAGCGCTGACGTCTCCTTCCACGCGCTGCGCGATTACGTACCCGGAGACGACCGCCGCCACATTCACTGGAAGACGACGGCGCGGACCGGCCAGCTCATGGTCCGCCAGTTCGAGGAAACCCGCCGCTCCCACCTCGCCGTTGCCCTCTCAACCAACACATCCGAATACGCATCAGACGCCGAGTTCGAGCTCGGCGTGTCCGTTGCCGGCTCCATCGGACTGCAGGCCATCCGCGAGCAGCGGAACCTGAGCGTGCTCACCCAGGACGGCCCCGTGCGCTCCGAAACCGGGCGCAACCTGCTCGATGACATGACGCGGATCGAGGGCCGGAACCGGCGCCTCACCGCAGTGGACCTTGCGAGGACGACGGCGGATTCGGTACCGAATGCCTCGGTTGTGTTCTTCGTGGTGGGCCCACACGTCACCCCGTCCCAGCTCCGCTCCGCAGCCGCCTCGGTTCCGCCCGGCATCAGATGCATTGCCATCCGTTGCGTGAGTGACCAGGATCCGGGACGGGCCACGATCGGAGATCTCACCGTGCTCACCCTCGGCAACCTGTCCGACCTCGCCCTCATCCTCCGGAAGGCAGCAGCATGAGCCGCCGTGCGGGACGCGCCGCAAGGACGCTGCCGGGAAGGCTGCAGACCGGCATCGATATCGGCGCCCTGGTCCTCCTTCTCGGTCTCGGAATCGTTGGATTCGGCCCCACTTTCGGCGGGGACCTGCGCTATCTTGCGGCGGGATTCGGTGGGATCGCGATCGGCCTCGTCACGGCCTGGCTGAGCACCCGCCACCGCTGGGGTTTCTGGCCGACTGCAGGGGTCCTGCTGGGCGCCTACCTGGTGCTGGGACACGCGCTGGCCGCGCCGGTGGAATCCTTCCTCGGGTTCCTGCCCACGCTTGAATCGCTGCGGGTCGTGATCGTCGGCGTCGTCTTCTCCTGGAAGGATCTGCTGACGGTCGCGGATCCGGTGGGAATCAGCCGCGGCATGCTTGTGGTGCCTTTCCTTTCAGCCCTCCTGCTCGCGGCGGTCGCCGGGCTGCTGGCCTGGCGCGTGCGCACGCCGTACTGGGTGCTCCTGCCGGTCCTCGGACTGTTCCTCGTCAGCATCGCCTTCGGCACCAACCGGGCAGCGCTGCCGGAACTCCGTGGCATCCTGCTGATCGTCGCAGCAACCGCCTGGCTGGCGTACCGCCGGGACATTGCACGAACTGACCAGACCGGAGCGCTGTCGGCAAATACAGCTGCGCAGCCGGACCCTCCCGGCGTCGGTGTCGTTGGAGTTCGCGGTCTTTTCCGCTCCAACACGGCACGCCGGCTGGGACTGGGCGGAGCTGTCCTCGCCGTCGGCACCATTGTTACCCTCGTGGTGAGTCCGGTGCTGGCGGGGAACACGGACCGCGATGTGCTCCGCGACGTCGTCGAGCCTCCGGTTGATCTGTTCGACTACCCCAGCCCACTGACCAGCTTCCGCAAGTACGTCAAGGACCAGGCTGATGAGACGCTCCTGACCGTGGACGGGCTGCCCGAGGGCCAGCGCATCCGGCTCGCCGCGATGGATGCCTACGACGGCGTGGTGTACAACGTGAATCCGCAGGCTGCCGGGAACTTTGCCCGGGTAGGGGATGCGCAGCAGCTCGGCAGCGCGGACGTCGCGGAGGACGAAGGCACCGTCGCCACCCTCGACATCACCGTCGAGGCGTACAACGGCGTGTGGCTGCCCACGGGAGGCGAGCTGCTCGGCGTGGATCTGGACGGACCACGCTCACAGGACCTCAACCGGTCCCTGTACTACAACAATGACGCCTTGACCGCACTGTCCACCATCGGGGTGCAGTCGGGCGACACCTACAGCATCAACGTGGTCTTCCCGGAGGTTCCGGGTGACGAGGTGCTCACCCAGTATGACTTCGCGGACCTTAGCCTCCCGCGCGTCCAGAACGAGCCGCCCATCATCGCGTCCAAGGCGAGCGAATACGTGGGAGAAGTTTCCGACCCGATCGAGCGGGCGCGTCGCCTCGAGCAGGTGCTCAGCTCGCAGGGCTTCTTCAGCAACGGCAAGGACGGTGAAGCGCCGTCCCTGCCCGGCCACGGCGCCGCCCGCATGCTCACCCTCCTTGACGCCGAGCAGATGGTCGGCGACGACGAGCAGTACGCCGTATCGATGGCCCTGATGGCTCGCAAGCTCAACATTCCGGCCCGGGTAGTGATGGGTTTCTACCCCGACTGGGACGAGGTCGAGGACCCTTCAGCGCCCCTCGCCCTCACCGGTGAAGACGTGCACGCCTGGGTGGAGATCGCCTTCGACAATGCCGGCTGGGTTCCGTTCGACCCCACCCCTCCGGAGGACAACGAACCGGTGCCGCCGCAACAGCAGCCCAAGTCCTCGCCTAAGCCGCAGGTTCTCCAGCCTCCGCCGCCGCCGCAGGAACCGGCCGAACTGCCGCCGGATTCCGCACCGGAGCCCCAGGACGCCGAAGACCGCACCAAGGACTTCTGGGATGACTGGGGTCCGCTGGTCCGCGCTATAGCGCTCGCCCTGATCCCGTTGGGTGTCCTGCTGCTTCCGCTGCTGCTCATTTTTCTGCTGAAAGTACGACGGCGGAAGCGGCGCGCGAACATCGGCGCGCCTTCCCAGCGGGTCGGCGGAGGATGGAGCGAGGTGTTGAGCCTCGCTACGGACCTCGGTGCGGAGACCAACGCCAGGGCAACCCGCCGCGAGAGTGCACATGAACTCGGAACGGCTTTTCCCGCCAGCGCAGGATCAACCACGCTCCTCGCACAGCGCGCAGACGCCAACATCTTTGCGTACGGTGAACCGACCGAACGTGAGGTCGAGGAGTACTGGAGCGCCGTCGAGTCATCGTTGGAGGGTATGCGCGGCTCGGTTGGCTGGTTCCGGCGGCAGCGTGCCCGCTTCTCGCCGCGTTCCCTCATCCGGGAGGCGCGGTCAAAGGTGCGTCCGCGCAGCACTGCCCGGGGAGCACGCCGTGGTTCAGAGCGAAGGCAGGACCCGTGAGCGTGGACGGGCTCCAGTGCCCGCGTTGTTCGTCACGGGTGGCCGCCGGCACGGCGTATTGCGTGCGCTGCGGCGCTTCCATTCCCAATCGTGCCCCGCATGTCCGTACAGTGGACCCACCGGGCGGTGCGTTGGCGCATCCTGATGCCCGGATGAACGGTGAGGGAGGAACGCGGGGCACCATGGCTCAGCTCAACCTTGAGAACGGTTCGGCAGGCAAGCGGCTCGGAGCAAAGCTGGTTGACGGTATTCCGCCTGCGCTGATCAGCGCACTGGCCGCCGTGGTCGGTATGCCACTGATTGGCTACGAGCAGGTGTCGGCGAGTTCCGCCGTCGTCGATCTGTCCATGTTTTTCGTTGTGATGGGTGCAGGCAGCCTGCTGGCGCTTGGCTACTGGATCTTCCTCTGGGGCTGGGAAGCGAAAACCGGCAAGACCCCTGGCAACCTGATGTTCGGCCTGCGGACCACCGACGAGGAGGGCTTCGCGCCCGGCTGGCTGGCTGTCTTTCTGCGCAACCTCATCATCGCGCTCTCGGGGATCATTCCGGTGCTTGGCTTCGTGATCGTCATGATCTCCAACCTGTTCGACCCCCACGGGAAGCGTCAGGGCTGGTATGACAAAGCCGCGCGAACGTTTGTGTTCGATGTCCGGCGCGGCCGCAATCCGCTGCTGACCGGAGGAATCAACGGGCCGTCGTCGTTCGCTCCGCAACCGGTTCCGCCTGCCGTCCAGCCCATCCAGTCGCCGGTCGTTGCCCGGCCTGAACCGGTGGCGCGCACAGCAGAACCGGTGCTCTTCCAGCCAGAGAAGGTTCCAACGGGCAGGACGGCCCCGCTTCCTGACTTCGGCACCCTGCACCCCGATGAGGAAGCCGGAGAGACGGTCATGTCCCGGGGGTCCGCGCCGGTGAAAACGTACGCTGAGCCGGCCGGCCGTAAAGCTGTGCGTATCCTGCTCGACGACGGCCGCGACCTGGTGCTGGAATCCGTGGCGCTGATCGGCCGCAACCCTGCAGGAAAGGACAACGAGCCGGCACAGCTGATCCCCGTGAAGGACGAGGGGCGCTCAGTCTCGAAAACCCACCTTCACCTGCGCGTCGACGCGGGCAGGCTGTGGGTGACCGATCGTCATTCAACCAACGGCAGTGCCGTGGGCGGTGCGGACGGTGAACGTACTCCGCTGCCGGGAGGCCAGCCTTCGTGGGCGCCACCCGGTTCCACTGTGTACTTCGGCGACCGCAGCTTCAGGGTGGAACAGGCATGAGCAATTTCGAACAGATGAAGGACCGGAACATCGAACTCACCGTCGGGTACGCGACCGACCGCGGCCTCAAGCGCCAATTGAACGAAGACTCCCTGATTGCGTCCGAGCCGATCTTCGCGGTGGCGGACGGCATGGGCGGGCACGAGGCAGGGGAGGTCGCTTCAGGAATCTGCGTGCGGACCCTGGCGGAGAGCAGCATCATCGGCGAGCATGCCCCGCACTTTTCAGCGGCGGATCTCGAGGAATTGCTGCGCACTGCTGATGAGCACATCCGCTCAGAGACGGGAGGCCGGGCGGGCACTACGCTGTCCGGCGTCGTCCTGGTGGAAGAGTCCGGGATGCCCTACTGGCTCTTCTTCAATGTGGGCGATTCACGCACCTACCGGTTGTGTCAGGGCCGGTTCGGGCAGATTTCCGTTGATCATTCCGAGGTGCAGGAGCTGGTGGACCGCGGCCACATCACGCAGGAGCAGGCCGTTGGCCACCCCAGACGGCATGTCATCACCCGTGCGCTGGGAACGGGTGACGATTCCGAGGCCGACTACTGGCTCATGCCGGTGGAAGAGGACGACAGGATCCTCATCTGCTCGGATGGACTGAGCACCGAGGTCTCCGACGATCGCATCTACACTCTCCTCAGTTCCACGGCCGATCCGCAGCAGGCTGCTGACGCGCTGGTGCAGGAGACTCTCCGCAATGGTGCCCGCGACAACGTGACCGTGGTGGTGATCGACGCCCACGGGATCGACCCCGATGCCGAGCTCCACACCACAGCGCCACGCATGATCGGTGCCGATACCGCTGCTGCGGATGGTCCGAATGGTCCGGGTGCTCCGGACGCTGATGCTTCCAACGCCGAGGTGGAGCGTTCGTGAGCGCAGTCCGTTACCTTCCAGGGGAGGGGTGGCTCAGTGTGGTGCGTTCCGGCGTCGTAGTGCTGGTCCCTGCTGCCACCGCACCTGAGCTGACCGACCGGCTCTGGAACCAACTGGGGGAGAACCCCAATTTGCAGGCTGTGCTGCCGATCGTCGCGGGTGGTTTTGGGCAGGGGCTCGAATCCATGCCTCCGTTCGGTGTGGTGTCCCACACGGACCGGCTCCATGTACTGCTTCGAGGCGATGTTCACCTGAGTGTCGACACCGACGACGGCGGCGCGCAGGTTGAGTTGTCCGGGCAACAGGTGACCACGTGGGTGGAGCGAATCGTCGACGGCGGCGGAAACGGCTTCACGCTGAGCGGCGGCTCTGTCGACGCAGCCGGTTCTATTGGCCCAGGCGGTTATTCCGGGGCAGGCGGGGACACTGCTACCCTGCCGCTTGAGTCAGGGATTGTCCGGGCGTCTGTCGTCTCCGTTAAGTCTTTTGGGCCGGTCGGGCCGGCTGATCCCGTGCGCGCCGAGCCCGAACCCGCTGATCCCGAACGCGCTGTGACGGGTGCTGCTGAGGCTGAGGAACTCGCCACAATCAACCCGAGCCTTTATCTGAGCTCCACTGACGGCGTCGATGAAGACGGCCAACGTGCGGCGGACGGTGCGGACAGCATCGGTGAGGACCAGAACCAGCAGGCCGAACCGGATCCCGAGCTCCAGACCACCGGCTACGACCACCTGTGGGACCAAACTGTCATGCGGCGCGTGGAGGACGCTGCGGTGCGTCCACCTGAGGAAGCTAACCCGTCGAACGAGGTAGACGTTCAGGAGGACGTTGCTCAGGTGCCGGAACAACCGTCACGGCCGTCGGAACGACCACAGCAGGCGGAGCTGTCAGAGCAGTCAGAGCTGTCAAAGCCACAGCCGGAGCCGTCCACGCCGCCGGCCGATGCGTCGCCGATACCGCTGACTGCACCCGGGCAGCTGATCGACTCCGTACCGTGGGCACGCAAGAGTGCCGGGACCGGCGGAACGGCAACAGTGCCCGCAACCTCAAACAAGTCCGCAACCTCAATCACGCCTGACACGTCGATCACGCCTGACGCCCCCGCACCGAAGCAGCCCCGCGGCCTCCCCGACGCCGAAGATCACGATGGCCAGACGATCATGCGCAGCGACCTGCAGGTCCAACCATCGCAGCAGCCTGCCCAACCGGCAGCTGAGCCGCGTCCCGGTACCGGACCTTTGGTGCTGGCGAGGCTGTGCGGGCAGGGTCACGCCAATCCGCCGGAAGCATCGGACTGCAAAGTCTGTTCCCAGCCCCTTGACAGCGAACCGCGTGAGGTCCGCCGGCCAAGTCTTGGCACCATGCGCATTTCAACCGGTGAGGTGGTGGAACTGGACCAGTCGCTGATCATTGGCCGGCAGCCGTCCGTCTCACGGGTTCAGGGCCGTGGTATGCCGAAGCTGGTGCAGGTCACCAGCGCCGGCGGGGATATTTCGCGCTCACACGTCGAGGTGCGGCTCGACGGCTGGCACGTCCTGCTGTGCGATCTCAAGGCCACCAACGGCACGGTGCTGATTCGCGCGGGCCAGCCGCCACGCCGCCTGGGCGAATCGGAGACCGCGTTCCTCCTTGATGGTGATGTCGCCCAGCTCGGTGACGACATCTTCCTGCGCTTCGAGGGCCTGCGATGACTTCACGGCGCGCCGCCGCACCACCGCCGCACATCCCGGGCTACCGCTACGTCAGCCTGCTCGGATCGGGTGGTTTCTCCGACGTGTACCTGTACGAGCAGGACCGTCCGCGCCGTCGCGTAGCCGTCAAGGTCCTGGTGTCCGGTCTGCTGACCGAAGGCGCCCGCAAGGCGTTCGAGTCCGAGGCCAACCTCATGGCCCAGCTCTCCACGCACCCGTATATCGTCACGATCTACGAAGCGAACATCACCGACGACGGGCACTCCTACCTCGCGATGGAGTACTGCTCGCGCCCGAGCCTGGACGTGCGGTACCGCAAGGGGCGGCTCTCGCTGGCCGAAACACTGACGATCGGCATTCAGGTCGCTTCAGCCGTCGAGTCTGCCCACCGCGCCGGCATCGTGCACCGCGACATCAAACCGGCAAATATCCTGGTCACCGAATACAACCGCCCTGCGCTCACGGACTTCGGCATCTCCGGCACCACGGACGGCGGCGCCGATGAGGACCTCGGCATGTCCATCCCCTGGTCCCCGCCGGAAGCATTCGAGGGCGGCAGCGTGGACGGGATCCGGATGGACGTCTGGTCCCTCGGAGCCACCCTCTACACGCTTCTTGCCGGCCGCTCGCCCTTCGTGTTCCCGGGCCTGGACAATTCGCAGAGCCAGTTGATGGACCGCATCGGGTCAATGCCGCTTGCCCCGATCGGCAGGGATGATGTGCCGCAATCCCTGGAGCTTGCGCTGGCAACAGCGATGGCCAAGAACCCGGCCGCCCGCTACAGCTCGGCACACTCCTTTGCGCTTTCGTTGCAGCGGATCCAGACGGAACTGGGCATCTCGGTCACCCCGTTTGAAGTTCTGGATGACACCGAACACGTGTATCAGAACGACGACGGCGCCGAAGCCACCCGCGTGCGCAAGGTCGTCTCCATCGACCCGGAGTCTTCCACCTTTTCACCCACCTTCCCGACGGCGTCACCCACCGCGCCCAGTCGCCCTTCGCACGGTTCCGTGCCCACCTACTCCGCGCCGTCGTCGTCCATGTCCTCCAGGGTCGACCAACCTCCAGCAGCGGAGGACGCGGCAGACAATAGCGCAACCGAAGACCACGCGTGGCGGGACCGCACCATCCTCCGTGGGGGTGAGCCGCAGGGCGACTCCGTCCGTCTGGATACGACGCTCGGCAGGCCCGTGGGTACGGGGCTGGAAGCCGC
Source organism: Arthrobacter vasquezii (assembly GCF_029455255.1). Lineage (NCBI taxonomy): Bacteria > Bacillati > Actinomycetota > Actinomycetes > Micrococcales > Micrococcaceae > Arthrobacter > Arthrobacter vasquezii. Next base: position 28,841 of record NZ_JAROKN010000016.1, read on the forward strand.
TCCAGCCGACGCCGAACCTGTCCGTCGCAAGCGCAGCCCACTGGTGGGCATCCTGCTGGGGCTGGTGCTGCTGGCCGGCGTCGGAATCGGGGTATTCGCCATCGTGAACGGGCAACCGGAAGACCAACCGACCGTGGCACCGCCCACCCAGCCGCCGCCGGACGCGCTGGCCGGTGTTGAGGGCGTTGTGCCGGCGCCCACGGGTATCACCGCAGGGGAGTCCGGTAACACTGTTGTCTTCACCTGGACCAATCCCGATCCGCAGGAAGGTGACGTGTACCGCTTCCGGACCGTGACCGTCACCGAGGAGGGGGACTGGGACCGCACAGTGCAGACCGAGGCGCCCGTCGCGGCCAATCCGGACGGACGCACCTGCGCTGATATACAGATAGTGCGGGCAAACGGAACTGCTTCCGAGCCCGAACGCGCCTGCTGGCCTGAGTGAGTTGAAGGGAATACCCGTGGGGGAACTGGCAATAGATTATTGCGGTGAGTGGCATGAGCCGAAGGACGGAGAGCCGTTCAACATCGGTCGCGAAGGCGATCTTGAGGTGGACGACAATCCGTACCTACACCGCAAGTTCCTCCAGATTGCCCATCAGAACGGAATCTGGTGGCTCAATAACGTGGGCACCATGCTCTCGGCCACCGTTGCGGACACCACCGGCGGAATGCAGGCGTGGGTTGCGCCCGGTGCCAGGATTCCGCTGGTCTTCGGGCAGACCCGCGTTGTCTTCACGGCCGGCCCCACTACCTACGAGTTCGACGTGCACCTCAAGACCCCCGCCTTCCGCCAGGAGCGCCAGGTCGACGACGGCTCCGGGACAACGACGATCGGCCCGGTTCGCTTCACCGATTCGCAGCGTGCGCTGATCGTAGCGCTCGCTGAACCGATGCTGCGCCGTGAAGGGACCGGGTTCAGTTCCATTCCATCCTCTGCGGCGGCTGCGCAACGGTTGGGCTGGGCGCTGACCAAGTTCAACCGCAAGCTGGACAACGTGTGCGACAAACTGGACCGGGTGGGAGTCGTGGGCCTGCGCGGCGGCGGCGGCAAGCTCGCCACCAACCGGCGCGCCCGGCTGGTGGAACATGCCGTGACCTCGCACCTGGTCACGCCCGAGGACCTCGATCTGCTCGAAACCATGAAGGGCAAGGCGGATGAGGACTGAGCTGTCCGCGCCGTTCCGTCCTGACGTCCACCTCAACCACCCGGAGTGTTCCTGACATGTTGCTGCGCCTCACCCTGCGGCGTGATCCTGACCCCGCGAAGGATCTCGCTGTCACCGTGGACGGGCTCGCTACCGTAAGCGATGTTGCCCGCGAGCTGTATGTGGCTGATCCGGCGCGTGCGGGGGCTGAACCTCCTGGTCAGTTGTCCCTGACAGTCGAGGAGTCCTACGTTGCCGGCGGCATGCGCGGCCGAACGCTCAATCCCGACGTCAGCCTGTTTGAATCGGGTCTGCGGCCCGGCTCCGCCGTGACTATCAGCCGGGTCAGCGACCAGTTCAACGTGCCGGGACAGGACCGGGGGCCGGCGGTCGCCACGCTACGGGTTCTGTCAGGGCCCGACGCCGGCAAGGAATTTTCGCTGCCGGCCGGCGCCAGCTACCTGGGCCGGGACCGCAACTGCGATATCCGCTTCGCCGATCCGATGATGTCCAAGCGGCACGCGCGGATCAACGTGGCCGACGGCATTGAAATCATTGACACGAACTCCGCGAACGGCCTCCTCATGGGCGGCACGAGGGTGGAGCGGACAACCCTGACCAGCGCGGATGAGATCACGCTGGGAGACACCACCCTTGCAGTGGTGCCGCTGACCCGCGCCTACTCCGCCGATCCCACCAACCCGCTCATAGAGTTCAACCGCTCGCCGCGCGTTGTACCGGCCTTCGTCGAAAAGCCCAAGCAGATTCCGGCGGGCCCGAGGCGGCCGAATCCCATGCGCTTCCCCTACCTGCTGCTCATTGCGCCGATCCTGCTGGGCGCCATCATGTTCTCCATTACACGCAGCCCGTTCAGCCTGATTTTCATTCTCATGATGCCGATGATCCTGGTGGGCAGCTACCTCGACCAGCGGATCAACGCCAAGCGGACCTTCCGGGAGGCTGTGGCGCAGTTCCGCGACTCGATGGCGTTCTTCCGCAGCGACATCGAAAGGACACGGAAAGTAGAGCGTGCCGTCCGGCATGCCGAGGCGCCCTCGGTGGCGGACACGGTCGACGCCGTCTACAAACTGGGCCCACTGCTGTGGACGCACCGCCCGGAGCACGACTTCTTCCTGAGCCTGCGGTTCGGTACCGGCCGTGCACCGTCCCGGATCGAGCTGTCTGAACCTGCCGGCTCAGACACACTGCCCGAGTTCTCCGAGGAGATCCGCGACGCCGCAGAGGAGTACGCCTACATTGACGACGTACCCATCGTGGCGAATCTCCGTCTGTCCGGCGCACTGGGCGTCGCTGGGGCACGCGGGATCGTTGACGACGTAGCACGCGGACTGGTCATCCAGGCGATCGGGCTGCATTCACCGGCCGAGCTGACCGTTGTTGCGTTGACCTCGGTGCAGTCGAAGGAACGGTGGGGTTGGCTGCAGTGGCTCCCGCACACCGGCTCAGTCCACAGCCCGTTGACCGGTGACCATCTGGCGGCCGGACCGGCCGCGGCGGGACTGCTGTTGTCCCGGCTGGAGGACCTCGTCTCGGTCCGCGCTGCCGAACGCTCGGGGGTCGCGCTTCGCGGGCGGTTAGACCCCACGAAGGAAGTGGAACAGCCTGTGCCGGTCACGCCGTCGGTCCTCGTGGTCGTGGAGGACGATGTCACGGTTGACCGCGCCCGCCTGACCAGAGTTGCCGAGGCAGGAGCGGACGTCGGCGTCCATGTTGTGTGGGTTGCCGGGACGGTTGCGGCGCTGCCGGCGGCCTGCCGCGACTTCCTCTTTGTCGACGGCGACGCGGCGAATGTCAGCGGCCAGGTGCGGTTGGGTGAACTGTCGACGCCGGTCAGCTGCGAAAGCGTGGATCTTGAGCTGGCAGGGCAGCTGGCGCGGATGCTGACTCCCGTCGTCGACGTCGGCAAGCCTGTGGAGGATGATTCGGATCTTCCGCGTGCAGTCTCCTACGTGACGTTGGCGGGGCATGAACTGGTGGAGGCGACGACGGCGGTCGCCGACCGCTGGACGGAGAATAACTCGGTGGCGTCCCGTGCGCTGCCCAACCGGAAGCACCAGGGATCGCTTCGTGCACTGGTGGGTTCGAAGGGCGTCGAGCCGATGTACCTGGACCTCAAGACCGAGGGCCCGCACGCACTGGTCGGGGGAACCACCGGCGCCGGCAAGTCCGAGTTCCTGCAGTCCTGGGTGCTCGGCATGGCCGCTGCGTACAGTCCTGACCGGCTCACGTTCCTGTTTGTCGACTACAAGGGTGGAGCGGCGTTCGCTGACTGCGTGAAGTTGCCGCACACGGTTGGGCTGGTCACGGACCTGTCGCCGCACCTGGTGCGGCGGGCGCTGACCTCGCTGCGGGCCGAGCTGCACTACCGGGAACACCTGTTCAACCGCAAGAAGGCCAAGGACCTGTTGGCCATGGAGCGGGATGCGGATCCGGAGACGCCGCCCTCCCTTGTCATCGTTGTGGACGAATTCGCGGCGCTCGCCCGCGAAGTGCCGGAGTTTGTCGACGGGGTGGTCGATATAGCGGCGCGCGGTCGGTCACTCGGCCTGCACCTGATCCTGGCAACGCAACGGCCGTCCGGTGTCATCAAGGACAACCTGCGCGCCAACACCAACCTCCGGATTGCTTTGCGGATGGCTGACACGGATGATTCACAGGACATCCTCGGGACGCCGATGGCTGCCTACTTCAGCCCCACCATTCCGGGCCGTGGTGCTGCCAAGACGGGGCCCGGCCGCATCCAGAGCTTCCAGACGGGCTATGCGGGGGGCTGGACCACGCGTGCGCCTGCGCGTCCGCGCATCGACGTGGTCGAGATGAATTTCGGCTCAGGCACGAGGTGGGAGTCTGCAGCTGATGAGGTTGTCTCCGAGCCGGGTGGGCCGAATGACATCGCGCGGATCGTGGGCAATGTTTCCCAGGCGGCGCTGGAGCTTGGCATCAAACCGCCGCGCAAGCCCTGGCTGGCCGAACTGGCCGAGGCATACGACTTCTCGAAGCTGCCCAACCCGCGTACCGATGAATCGCTGCTGCTTGGCGTCACTGATGATCCGGAGCACCAGGAGCAGCCCACGGTCTTCTACCAGCCGGATGTCGACGGGAATTTGGCGATCCTTGGATCCGGTGGGTCCGGCAAGTCCACCGCCCTGCGGACACTCGCCATCGGGTGTGCTGTGACGGTGCGGGGTGGTCCGGTGCAGGTGTACGGCATTGACTGCGCGTCCAATGGGCTGCAGATGCTCGGTCAGTTGCCCCACGTGGGCGCGATCCTTGACGGGGATGATTCCGAGCGGATCGGCAGGCTGCTCCGGTACCTGCGCGGAATCATCACCGAGCGTGCAGACCGGTTCGCCGAGGTGCGGGCCGGAAGTATCTCCGAGTACCGGAGGCTGGCTGGCCGGCCGGACGAACCGAGAATCCTGCTCCTGGTCGACGGCATCACCACCTTCCGGGAGACCTACGAGTTCAAGGGGCGGGAGCGCCACTTCGAACTGTTCCAGCAGATCGCGACCGATGGCCGTCCCATGGGTGTGCACATTGTCGTGACCGGTGAACGCACCAATGCACTGCCGCCGTCGTTGGCGTCATCGATCAGCCGCCGGATCATCCTGCGGATGGCAGCCAAGGACGACTACTCGACCCTCGGGGTGCCGCGCGACGTACTTTCGAGCTCGTCTCCACCCGGGCGCGGGCTGCTCGACGGGCTGGAGGTGCAGCTCGCCGTCTTCGGCGGCAACGCCAACCTGGAACTCCAGGCTCGCGAGGTCGAACGCATGCGTGATGCCATGCTGCGCCAGGGCGTTCCGCAGGCGCCCGGCGTGCTCAGCCTGCCGGAGTCGATCGATCTGGACGTGCTGCCGGAGGCGCAGGCGGGTTCAGCAGTGATCGGCGTCGACGACTTCAACCTCGAGCCTGCAGCCGTTGCTGCAACCGGGGCCTTCATGGTGTCCGGCCCGCCTGGGTCCGGGCGGACCGTCGCGCTCGTGACGCTGGCAGCGGCGCTGCAGAAGTCGTCGCCGAATGTCAGGCGGATCTACCTCGGTGCGCGGCGATCGACGGTGGCGTCGCTCGGGCTGTGGGACGAGGCCCATGCAACGGCGGCACTGGTACAGCCGGAGCTAGCGCGGCTCGCAACCTTGGCGGACGGCGCCGAAGGATCGGTGGCGTTCTTTATCGAGGGACTGACGGAGTTCAGCGATTCGCTGGCGGAACTCGAGCTGGGCTCGCTGGTGAAGGCTGCAGTGAAAGCCGGGCAATGGGTGGTCGGGGAGGCTGAGACCTCAACCTGGTCCAGCGCCTGGAACCTGTCCGGTCCGTTCAAGTCGGGCAGGCGGGGGCTTCTGCTCAACCCGAACGAGCTCGACGGCGACACGCTCCTGAACACGTCGCTCGGACGGACGGCCGGAAACCGCTTCATTCCGGGCCGCGGGTACGTGATCGGCCGCGGAAAGGCCTACAAGCTACAGGTCGCTACAACCATGGGCGGCCTGGACTGACACGCCGATCCAGCCCGTACGTGGGGAGTGCTGCTTGGGGAGCGGTCCCCATCGACACCGGCAAGCGGGCTTGGATAGGTTGTAGTTGGTCGCTCAGCAGGGGAGCCCGCGAGGGATATCCCGGCTTGGGCAGGCGGTTCCGGAAATGCCGGACCGCCACAGACGAAAGGTGGGGACAATGAGCAACGTTACACACGGTAACAACCCGGAGCAGATGGGACAGCTGGCACAGCTGCTTACCCAGAAGTCCGAAGAACTGAACCAGACCGCCAACCAGCTGACGCAGCAGCTTGGCAACACAGCCTGGGTTGGCCCGGATTCCGAGCGCTTCCGCGGCGAGTGGGAAACCCACCGCGCGCAGCTGACCCAGATTGCAGCCCAGCTGCAGGAAGTCAGCGCAACCGTACAGCGCAACCGCCAGGATCAGGAAGCAACCTCCAACGCGTAGGTTCTTTCGGACGGCTGAACGGCCCGCGGCTTCGGCTGTGGGTCGTTTGCGTTGACCCCATCCTTCAACGCGGGCAAGTGTCGGAGGTCTGGGGCAAGATAGGAAGCGTGGCCACAGTGAACCAACACGCCGATGCGCATTCCGAAGCAGGTCCCAACGTCGAGCTGCCCGCCGGCGAGGTGCCGGATGACTCCCTGAAGGAGGAATACGGCAGCCTGGTTGAGGAGGTTCGGCGTCACCGTTTCGCGTACTACAACGAGAATGCGCCGCTGGTCTCGGACGCAGAGTTCGATGAACTGTTCCGCCGGTTGGAACAGATCGAGGCAGAGCACCCGGAGCTGATCTCCAATGATTCCCCTACACAGGAGGTCGGCGGGGATGTGTCTGCCGCCTTCTCGCCCGTGCAGCATCTGCAACGGATGTACAGCCTGGAAGACGTATTCTCCACGGATGAGCTCGAGGCATGGGTCCGGCGTGCCGAGGCCAGTATCGAGTCGCAGCGTCCGGGAAGCGGCGTGTCGTGGCTGACCGAGCTGAAAATTGACGGCCTCGCGGTCAACCTTCTCTACCGCAACGGGGAACTAGTCCGGGCAGCAACCCGCGGTGACGGAGCAACCGGAGAGGACATCACGCACAATGTCCTCACGATCAAGACAATCCCGCGCAGGCTCAAGGGCTCCGAGCATCCGGCGGAGGTGGAGATCCGGGGCGAGGTGTTCTTTCCCTCGAAGGAATTCACCCAGCTCAACGAGTCGATGGTTGAAGCAGGCAAGGCACCGTTCGCCAATCCCCGCAATGCAGCGGCAGGTTCACTTCGGCAAAAGGACCCGGCGCTCACTGCCCAGCGGCCGCTGGACATGTATGTGCACGGGATCGGTGCGCGCGAGGGTCTGCAAGCCGAAAGCCAGTCGGAAACTTACGGCTTGCTTGAGCAGTGGGGGCTGCCCGTCTCGCCGTACTTCAAGGTGCTCGGTTCCTATCAGGAGGTCCTCGACTTCATTCAGCACTATGGCGAGCACCGTCATGATCTGCTGCATGAAATTGACGGGATTGTTGTCAAAGTAGACAGCTTCGCCCTGCAGCGGGCCCTCGGACACACCTCTCGTGTGCCGCGGTGGGCTGTCGCGTACAAGTATCCGCCGGAGGAAGTGAACACCAAGCTCCTGGATATCCGGGTCAATGTGGGCCGCACCGGGCGCGTGACGCCCTACGGCATGATGGTTCCCGTGAAGGTCGCAGGCTCCACCGTGGAGATGGCCACACTGCACAACCAGGAGGTCGTCAAGGCCAAGGGAGTGCTCATCGGTGACATCGTGGTGCTCCGTAAGGCCGGCGATGTCATTCCGGAAATTGTCGGTCCGGTAGTGGCGCTTCGCTCGAAGCAGGATCCGCCGCCCCACGAGTTTGTGATGCCTACCGAGTGTCCCTCCTGCGGGACACCGTTGGCACCTGCAAAAGAGGGCGACGTCGACATCCGCTGTCCCAACGCAAAGTCCTGTCCATCCCAGCTGCGGGAGAGGGTCTTTCACGTAGCAGGCCGCGGTGCCTTCGACATTGAGGCGCTGGGCTGGGAAGCGGCGATCGCCCTCACCCAGCCCGCTGAACCTCACGAACCGCCGCTGACCACCGAAGCGAACCTCTTCAGGCTGACCCCCGAAAAGCTCGCCGATGTGCGAATCCTTCGGGACAAAAAGATCAAGGGGGTGGTCAGCGGCCAGGAACTCGTTCCCTATTTCTATACGCGTGGAACAGCAAAGAAACCTTCGGAACCAACCGCGAACACACGGAAGCTGTTCGCGGAGCTGGAAAAAGCCAAATCGCAGCCGCTGTGGCGTGTGCTGGTTGCGCTGTCCATCCGCCATGTCGGGCCAACGGCGTCGCGGGCACTGGCCACGGCATTCGGTTCGATGGATCGGATCCGCGGTGCCAGCGAAGAGGAACTTGCCAATGTCGACGGCGTCGGTCCAACTATCGCGGCAGCTCTGAAGGAGTGGTTCGCGGAGGACTGGCACTGCGAGATCGTCGACCGGTGGGCAGAAGACGGAGTTCGCATGGCGGATGAGGTGGATGAGTCCATGCCACGCACGCTGGAGGGGCTCACCGTCGTCGTCACCGGTTCTCTAGAGGGTTTCAGCCGTGACGAAGCGAAGGAAGCCATCATTCAGCGCGGAGGCAAGGCGTCGGGTTCGGTGTCGAAGAACACCAGTTACGTGGTGGCGGGGGAGAACGCGGGAACCAAGCTGGACAAGGCTGAGCAGCTTGGACTGCCGGTCCTGGATGAAGACGGTTTCCGGAAGCTGCTTGAGGAGGGAAGCGTATGAACACCAGTGCCAGCCCGGCAGAACTGCTACACGTTGCGTTGCAGGCCGCTGAAGCGGGTGCGGCAGTGTTGCGGAAGCGCGGTGAGGGTGAGCTTCAGGCGGAGAACAAGAGTTCGGACAGTGACTGGGTGACGGCTTTCGACACGGCTGCCGAGCGGGCCGTCCGTGATGTGATCTGGCGGTCCCGCCCGCATGATGCGATCACCGGCGAGGAGTACGGGACCACCGTGCCTGAAGGATCATCTTCCGGCGTCCGCTGGTCCATAGACCCACTTGATGGAACCACCAATTTCATCCGGAACATCGTCTACTACGGTACGTCTGTAGCAGCCGTGGACAACGACGGCGTGTGGCTGGCGGGCGTCGTTCATGCGCCTGCGCTGGACCGGGTGTACTGGGCATCGCACGGGCAGGGTGCGTGGGTACGTGAACGGGGTACCGTGCGGCAGCTGCACGGTCCGGCTGAAGGCAGACCGGGCACGCTGGTGGGGAGTGGCTTCACCTATAACCCGGGGCAGCGTTCCCAGCAGTTGGGTGAACTGGGTGAGCTGTTGGCGGGGCACGGTGATCTGCGGCGGATCGGGTCGGCTGCTCTGGATTTGTGCATGGTGGCTGACGGCACGCTGGATGCCTATGTCGAGCGAGGGTTGAATGAGCATGACTGGGCGGCCGGTGCGCTGATTGCCGAGGAAGCAGGCGTGGCCGTCCGTCGGCCCGGCATTACCTCGGTCCTCGATGGCGGGCCGGATGAAGCCGAGCGCTTCTCGGCTTTCACAGTGGCTGGTCCGCAGTCGGTTATTGATGTTACGGAACGTCTGGAGCTCAGGACGTGACGGTCAGTTGGCAGAAGGTCTTTTCGACGCTGGCCTCAGAACCTCTTCGGGAAGCGTATGCGCGGGCCATTCTTGGTGAGGACGTCAGCGCCCGGTCCAGGGAGTTTTCGAAGCTCGTTGAATCGGGGCTGCTGTTGAGCGATGGATCCGTCAATGACGGGATGTTCAAGGACGTACTGGGTTCTGCGGCGGGTGCGCGGCCACGGGGAGTGGACCGGTTCTTTCACGAGGGCAGACTCGATGGATTGCCGGCGGGCCAGGTGGACCGGTTGGCGGTGCTGGAGCACCTTGCCGATCGGTTGTTCCCGCTTGATCAGGAGCTGGATGAGCCGGCAGTGAACCTATTGATAGCGACGGTTACGGGGGACATCCCGACTCTTCGGCGTGCGCTTGTCGACTTCGGGTTTCTCGTGCGCAACCCAGACGGAACGCGGTACCGGAGAGCCTGCCGGCTAAATTAATCTGATCGTTGCATTCGTCCGGCGCTCGCGGTTCGTTGGTCTGCCACACTCAGATCATCGCTCGTCCAACGCAAGAGGAGGCGTCCATGGACATTAATATCAGGTCGGCGGACAGGAACGATTTCGCAGAGATCCGGCGTATCACTGTGGCCGCCTATTCGGATGCCGGCTACATAGACGATGAGTACGCATACAACCACATCCTGGCGGCGATTGAGGAGGGGTACTCCGGGTCATCATTACTGGTTGCGGAATCGGCCGGAAAAATTGTGGGATCGGTTTTTGTTACGAGGGCCGGCGGTGATTTCAGTGATGTCGCCCATGACGGTGAACTCGAGTTTCGGATGCTCGCAGTTGAGCCCGGCGAACAGCACAAGGGGATCGGGCACGCGCTGGTGGCGGCCGTGATCGAGCGGGCTCGCATGGATCCTGACGTGTCGGCGGTTGTCCTGACCATCGCACCGAACATGGATGGACAGCACAAGTTGTACGAGTCAATGGACTTTGTCCGAGTTCCTGCCCGGAACTTTCTCTTGTCCGACACTTTTGCGTTGCACGTCTACAAGTTGACTCTTTAGGACCGTTTCGCCGGATCGACGATATGTCGGATCGCTGGAGTGCTGGAGTGCCGGAGTGCTGGAGTGCCGGAGTGCCGGAGTTCGCCGGGAGTCAGCGGGTTTCACCGGAGTCAGTCAGCGTGTTCCGGTGGCCAGGTGACAGCGAAGCGCTCGAAGATAATCTCGTCATCCTCTGACCATTGCCGGCCGCTAGCGGCGCTGACCCGTGTGAAGTAGCGCCGGTGTTCGTGCTGCCAGCTTGCCAGGGTTCCGTCGTCTTCGCCTTCGTCGGCGGCGAATGCCGCGTCAGCGCTGGTGAAAGGGCCGACACGAAGGCCAGTGCTGCGTATGACGACGCGGGGCATTCCTTCGCTGTCGCACGCGACCCAGTGGGAACCGATGCGCGGTAGCTCGTCACCGCGTGCCAGGAATTCAGCGACGAGATCCGCGGTAGCCCGTTTCCGACCGCCGATGACCAGGCTCAGGAGCTCGTCGGCTAACCGCTTCGAATCACCGAAGTGATCAACCGTGTATTCGGGCGAGGCAGCTACTGCTTCGGGATGTGCTTGGGCATAAGCGTTCCACATGAGGCTGGCTGCTGAGAGATCGGGTGGAGAGACTGGTTCAGGCTGCACGTCATCATGGTTGCAGGCAGCATCAGCCCGCCGCAATAGCCGCAGACAGCCGTGTGGTTGTCCAGCCGGGTGCGATTTGTTCAGCAGAGTGTCCAGTAGTGGTTGCGTCGGGGTTGTTGGTTCGGGTCGAGGTGTGGGGGTGGGATGAACCAGGGGAGGCGGTCCCGTATCTGGATGGTCCATTCGTTTTGATGGATCAGATGGTGGTGGTGGCTGCACAGAAGTATTCCGTTGTCGGTGCTGGTGGTTCCGCCGTGTGACCAGGGTTGGATGTGGTGGGCTTCGGTCCAGTGGGCAGGCATGGTGCAGGTGGGGAAGGCGCAGCCTTGGTCTCGGGCGATGAGGGCTTTGCGTTGTTTGGCTGTGAAGAGCCGTTGTGTGCGGCCGAGGTCGAGGATTTCGCCTTGTCCGCCGAGGACGACCGGGATGATGTCGGCGTCGCAGGCGATTTTGCGGGCTGTGCGGGCGTTGACGGGCCCGGTGTAGGCGAGCGATGCCCCGGCGGTGGGGGAGAAGGTGCCGGTACTCATTTCGAGGTCGCCGAGGAGTGTTTGGTAGTCGATGGTGACGAGGACTTGTGGCCGCTGTCCGCCGGTGGCCGGGAGTTTGTCGGTGGCCAGGGCTAGTTGGCAGGCTCCGACGAGTCCGTCCAGGAGCAGCTGGGCGCGGGTTCTGGTCTCGATTGCCGCGGCGTCGCTTCCGCTGTCTCCGGGGTTGGTGGTTCGGGGGTTGGTGGCGGTGTTCATGATGGTGGTGAGGTATTCGTATTGTTCGTCGGTGGCGGCGATGTCGAGTAGGTGGAGGCCGCGTTTTTTGCCGCGGAGGAATACGCCTTGGCGGGCGGTGAGTTCCTTCTCGCTCGGTTCCGGTCCGCCGGGGTCCAAGTGTGCTTCGACGCGGCCGATGAGTTTGGTGAGGAAATCGGGATCGAAGCGGGTGGCGCTGGCGGTGAGTTGGGCTTCGATCGTGTTGAGCACGGCTGGTTCGGTGGTGAACTGTGCGCGGTCCAGTGCGCTGCTGATCATGGTGGCTGCTTTGCCGGACACCACTCCGGCTGAGACCGCCGCTGCGAGGTGTGCACAGGTAGCGGGTAGGGGTTCTCCGGTGAGTGTGGTGCGGGGGATGAGTTTCGCGCCGAGGCGGAGCCGGCGGTTGGCTTCGCTTCTGCTGATCCGTAGCCGGTCCTGCAGGTATCCGGCGGTGCACCGGTAGGCTGAACGCCCACCGGACTGACCGGACAAACCGAACGCGAAACCGACACCACCACCGGTGGGGGTCCCGTCGTCGTCGGTCGTGGTGTTGTTGGTGTCGGTGGGCTTGCCGCCCGCTGCGGCGCTGCTGCGATCCACTGCCGTTGCCGCAACGAGCTGAAGGTACTCGACCGTCCGGGACAGATCCTCGATCCCGGTCAAATGCTCGGCGAGTTTATCCTGTCCCATTCCCGCGATCTCGGCCACCAAACGCGAGGTGTACGCGGCAAGGAGCTGCTTCAGCTCGCTGATCGAAGGTTCGGAGCAACCGGCTGGATCATCGAATCCGAAGGCTGGGAGAGCGCGCAGCCGTTCGCCGGGGAGGGCGTCGAGTGCGGCTGTCAGGCTCATACTTCATTCTATTAGAAGACATCTTCGAAAGAAAGGGGCTGTGGGTAACGGGATAAACCGTTAGCTCGCCTCACCAACATCGGAAGCGTCTCAGGCCGTCCGGTTGACCGTAATGAATTCAGTGGCGAGGGCGCCTCGGCTTTCATCCAGGAAGCCCGGTAATAAGAACCGGGTGCGTCACAATAGATAGGCGGATCTTCCGCCCGCTTCAGATCCGCCCACTCCACGACAAGGCTTGCGTTATGCCCTTCACTATCCGTCGCGTCACTGCAGCAGATTACGACGACGTCCGCCGGATCACCCGGGACGCCTACATTCACGCCGGCTACTTCAGCGACCCAGACCACCCCTACGTGCAGATTCTCTCCGATATCGAGCACAGGGCCGAACACGCCGAGGTATGGGTAGGGGAGGAGGACGGCGTAGTCGTCGGTTCCTTTGCCATTACGTTCGAGGGTCAGCGCTACACCGACATCGCACTCGCGGGGGAGCTGGAGTTCCGCATGCTCGCTGTGGATCCCGCCGTCCAGCGTGGTGGGTTTGGGCGCCGGATGGTCGAGTGGATCATTGACTACGCGCGCGCCCTGGACGGCATCGACGCCGTCAGCCTGACCAGTGGCTCCGACATGGTGCGGGCACACCGACTGTACGAATCCTTGGGGTTCGAACGCGTGCCAGGCCGTGACTGGTGGGTGCGCGACGAAGACATCCAGCTATGGGTCTTCAGGCTTGGGCTGCAACCGGACAGGACTGTCACCTCCCGCCCGTAGACTAGAACCCGAAACCCAGCCATCTCGAGATCCTGGAGAAACATGCCCGAGATCACCCGTGAGGACGTCGCGCATCTGGCACGGCTTGCCCACATCGACATGACCGGCGAGGAGCTGGACCGGATGACCGGCGAGCTCTCCGTCATCGTCGACTCCATCAAGACGGTCAGCGAAGTTGCCGGTGATGACGTTCCCGCAACCAGCCACCCCATTCCGCTGAGCAATGTCTACCGCGATGACGTCATCGGTGAAACGCTCACCAACGAGGAAGCTCTCAGCGGCGCCCCGGACAACGCAGCCGGCCGCTTCAAGGTCCCCGCAATCCTGGACGAGGAGTAGAAATGACCGATCTCACCAGGCTCAGCGCCGCCCAGCTTGCCGAGAAGCTTTCCTCCCGCGAGGTGTCGGCAGTGGAAGCTGTCCAGGCTCACCTCGATCGCATCGGTGAAGTGGATCCGGCGATCAACGCGTTCCTCCACGTCAACACTGATGAAGCCCTTCGCGTAGCATCCGAGGTGGACAAGGAGCGGTCAATTGGAGATACGATGCATCCGCTCGCAGGCGTCCCTATTGCCGTCAAGGATCTCATCGTCACCAAAGGCCAGCCAACCACAGCCGGCTCCAAGATCCTCGAGGGCTGGCACAGCCCCTATGACGCCACTGTCGTCCGGCGCCTTCGCGACGTCAAGATGCCGATCCTCGGCAAGACCAACCTGGACGAATTCGCCATGGGCTCCTCCACGGAGCACTCCGCTTACGGTCCAACCCGCAACCCGTGGGACCTCGACCGCATCCCCGGCGGTTCCGGCGGCGGGTCAGCGGCCGCCGTCGCCGCCTTCGAAGCGCCGTTGGCGCTCGGAACCGACACCGGCGGTTCCATCCGCCAGCCCGGTGCCGTGACGGGAACCGTCGGCGTCAAGCCGACCTACGGTGGCGTGTCCCGCTACGGTGCCATCGCCATGGCGTCCTCCCTCGACCAGATCGGCCCCGTCACCCGCACGGTGCTGGACGCCGCACTCCTCCACGAGGTCATCGGCGGCCATGATCCACACGACTCCACCTCGCTGACTGATCCCGTCGGCGCTCTAGCCGAGGCTGCACGCAACGCGGACGTCAAGGGCCTGCGCATCGGCGTCATCAAGGAATTGCAGGGAGAGGGTTATCAGGACGGCGTCCAGGCACGCTTCACTGAAGCACTGGACCTGCTGCGCCAAGCGGGTGCCGACGTCGTCGAGGTTTCCTGCCCCAATTTCAAGTACGCGCTGGGCGCCTACTACCTGATCATGCCCTCGGAGGCATCGAGCAACCTTGCAAAGTACGACGGTGTCCGCTTCGGTCTGCGTGTAGTGCCCGACGGCGCTCCCACGATCGAGCGCGTCATGGGCGCCACCCGCGCAGCCGGCTTCGGAGACGAGGTGAAGCGCCGCATCATCCTTGGCACCTACGCACTGAGCGCCGGGTACTACGACGCCTATTACGGCTCCGCACAGAAAGTCCGCACCCTGATCCAACGGGACTTCGACGCCGCCTTCACTCAGGCAGACGTTCTTATCTCGCCCACGGCTCCCACCACGGCTTTCAAGCTGGGGGAGAAGCTGGACGATCCGCTCGCCATGTACCTGAACGACGTCGCCACTATCCCTGCGAACATGGCCGGCGTGCCGGGCATCTCGGTCCCCGGCGGCCTGGCTGACGGACTGCCGGTGGGCATCCAGTTCCTCGCCCCCGCGCGCCAGGATGCACGGCTCTACCGGGCAGGCGCTGCACTGGAAGCGCTGCTGGAAGACACGTGGGGCGGACCTTTGCTGGCACAGGCACCCGAGATCGCTGGAGTGAAGTAAATGAGCACTGCAACCGCCGAAATTCTGTCCTTCGACGAGGCCATGGAGAAGTTCGATCCAGTCCTCGGGTTCGAGGTGCACGTTGAATTGAACACCCGCACCAAGATGTTCTCCTCAGCGCCGAACGCCTTCGGAGACACACCCAACACCAACGTCACACCGGTCGACCTTGGGCTTCCCGGCGTTCTGCCCGTCATCAACCGGGTAGCCGTCGAATCCTCCATCAAGATCGGCCTGGCACTGGGCTGCAAAATCGCCGAGAAATGCCACTTCGCGCGGAAGAACTACTTTTACCCGGACACTCCGAAAAACTTCCAGACCTCGCAGTATGACGAGCCAATCGCCTACGACGGCTCCATCGACATCGAGCTCGCCGACGGCACCGTGTTCACCATCGAGATCGAACGCGCCCACATGGAGGAGGACGCCGGCAAGCTGACGCACATGGGCGGCGCCACCGGCCGCATCCAGGGCGCCGAATTCTCGCTGGTCGACTACAACCGCGCCGGCGTACCCCTCGTGGAAATCGTCACCAAGCCGATCGTCGGCGTTGGCGAGCGCGCGCCGGAACTGGCCAAGGCCTACGTGGCAGCTATCCGCGAGATCGTGAAGAACCTCGGCGTTTCCGACGCAAAAATGGAGCGCGGCAACGTCCGCTGCGATGCCAACGTCTCCCTCAAGCCCAAGGGCCAGGAGAAGTTCGGCACCCGCACCGAGACGAAGAACGTCAATTCACTGCGTGCCGTTGAGCACGCTGTCCGGTACGAGATCCAGCGCCACGCCGCAGTGCTCGACGCCGGAGGCACCATCACGCAGGAAACCCGCCACTGGCACGAGGACACACGGTCGACGACGGCGGGGCGCCCCAAGTCCGATGCCGACGACTACCGCTACTTCCCGGAACCTGACCTGGTGCCCGTGGTTACCGACGACGCCTGGATCGAGAAGCTCCGCAGCGAGCTCCCTGAACCTCCCGCCGCACGTCGCAAGCGCCTCCAGGCCGACTGGGGTTACTCGGACGCTGAGTTCCGCGATGTGGTGAACGCCGGTGTCATGGACGCCATTGAGGAGACCATCGCTGCCGGCGTCAAGCCTGCAACCGCACGCAAATGGTGGATGGGTGAGATCTCCCGCCGAGCCAAGGTCGCTGATGTTGAACCCGCCGAGTTGGGCGTAACCCCTGCGCTGATCGTGGAACTTCAGGGCCTCATCGACGCCGGCAAGATCAACGACAAGCTCTCCCGGGAGGTGCTCGACGGCGTCCTCGCCGGCGAAGGCACGCCCACCGAAGTAGTCTCGCAGCGCGGCCTTGAGGTCGTGTCAGACGACGGCGCCCTCCTCGAAGCGATTGACGGCGCCCTTGCCGCGCAGCCCGATGTCGCGGAGAAGATCCGTGGCGGGAAGCTGCAGGCAGTCGGAGCAATTGTGGGCGGGGTCATGAAGGCCACCCGCGGCCAGGCAGACGCCGGGCGAGTTCGTCAACTCATCCTCGAACGCCTCGGGGTTGAGGGCTAGCCGGCATCAGCAGAAGATCAGGTTCAGCGGTGAGGACAACGTGACCAGAATGCCGCCAGCAGAGGTGGACGTCACCGCCGCCCTGGTCATGCGCCTGCTCGCTGACCAGCACCCTGATTTCGCCGAGTTGCCGCTCTTAGAGGTGGCCAACGGCTGGGACAACGTGATCTTCAGGCTCGGTGACGAGCTCGCTGTCCGCCTTCCGCGGCGGCAGGCGGCGGCGGAGCTCATCCGCAACGAGCAGCGTTGGCTGCCGGAAGTGAGCCGGGGCCTCGCGACTGTCATGCCTCTTCCGGTGCGGACGGGCACGCCGTCGTCGTACTTTCCGTGGTATTGGTCCATCACGCGCTGGCTGAAGGGGACCGTGGCGGCTGACATCGAAGCAGCGCACAGGTTCAACGCGGCCGCCGATCTGGCACGGTTCGTGAACGCTTTCCACCGCCCGGCACCGGCTGACGCCCCACGAAATACGGTCCGCGGAGTACCACTGTCCACACGGAGCGCGGTTGTGGAGGAGCGAATCGCCGCAGCCGGCCAGCCCGAGGAACTCCTGCACCTCTGGCGGGTCCTGCGGGACCAACCCGAGTGGACCGGACCGCCGCTGTGGCTGCACGGCGACCTGCACGCAGCGAACCTCGTCCTGAATCCGCAGGGCAGGCTCGCCGGCGTCCTTGACTTCGGCGACCTGACGGCAGGGGACCCCGCCACGGACCTCGCCGCGGCCTGGCTCGTCTTCGACCGCATTGGAAGGCGTACCTTCATCGAGACGGTCACCAGGGAACGGTCTGTGGATTCCGCGACCTGGCAGCGGGCACGCGGTTGGGCGCTCTGTATCGCCGCAGCCATGGCAGCAACATCCGATGACAATCCCGCCTTCCACACGATGGGGATCCGCATCCTCGAGGACGTTCTCGCCGATGACATATTGATCGACGAAGGGCCTTGCCGATGAAATTCACACATGTCTCGCGGGTCCAGACCGAGGGTGACAACCACGTCATGGAAGACGCATGCGGATACCGCGCCAACGCCGCCTGGATGATCGACGGCGCAACGTCGCTGCTCGACGAACTCGATCTCCCCGGCGCGTCGAACCCTTCCTGGTATGCGCAGGTCCTGGGGCTGGCGCTGGCGGAAAGCGCCGGACCACAGGACCCCCGCGCCGTTCTGGCCGCCGCGCTGGCGAAAGTGGACGAGCTCGGCCACCAGTTGGTGGGACCGGAATCCCAGCGCTTCCCGAGCGCCGCGGTCTCCCTGGTCACAACCGACGACGACGGCGCCCTCTCGGTCCTCAGCCTCGCCGACTGCCACGTGGTGGCGGCCCTCAATGACGGGGAGGTCAGACACGTGGGGCAGGCCCTGGACGGACCGTCATCGCGTGACGAATTGCGCCGGGCACGGCTGGAGCGAAACACGCCGGAAGGGGTCTGGGTTGCACGCCGTGAACCGGCAGCGGCGCAACACGCCCGGCTGGTCACGCTCGGGCCTGCCCATACCGTGGCGCTGGCATCCGACGGCGCGTGGCGGGCGGTGGACCTCGGGCTGGTCAGCGGCCCGGCGGATTTCCTTGAGGCTGTACAGACTCCGATGGGCGCGCAGGAGCTTATGCTGATGCTGCGGACCACACAGGATGAGATCGGCGAATCGGCCGATGACGCCTCAGTCCTGTGCGTCGCACTGGAGTAGCTGTGGCTGGTGTGAAAGCGCCAGGGAAGCGGAACGAAGGAGCGCAATGACTGAGACAGCGGACGTTGTGATTGTTGGCGGCGGTATCGCGGGGCTCTCGCTCGCGGCCGCGCTGGCATCGGACCAGCGGGCACAGTTGAGGATCATCCTCGTCGAGGCGGAACATTCCCTCGCGTACCACACCTCCTCGAGGTCGGCCCGGCAGCTCATCCCCAGTTACGGGCCCGAGGCGATCCAGCAACTCACCGCACGGACGCTTCAGCTCATCCGGGAACGTGAAGATGAGCTACCCTCGCCGGTGCTCACTCCCCGCAGTTTCATGCTGATCGGTTCGGACAACGACGTCGCTGCCAGAGCCAGCGGCGCCATGGAACGCCTCCCATGGGAAGAAGCAGTGCAGCTTTGTCCGCAAATCGAGCCGGCCGCCCGGCAGCAGGGTTACAACGCCGCCGGACTCGACACCACGGCGGTCGGCTGCAACACGGACGTCCTGCTGGACCATCACCGGTCGGCAGCGGAGGCAGGCGGCACCAGGATCATGACCGGCGCGCGCGTTCACTCAGTCCAGCGGCTCCGGACGGCCTGGGAAGTCGGTGCCGGTTCGCAGGCAGTGCACGCCGCCGTCGTCGTCAATGCGGCAGGCGCGTGGGCTGATGAACTGGCTGTCCTCTCCGGTGTGGCCACACAGGGCATGCGGCCCTACCGACGGACGGCAGCGGTTGTCGGCGCAGACAATATCCCCGCCCCCGATTCGCCGATGGTAGCGGCGGCGGATGACAGTTTCTATTTCCGCAGGGACGACGACGGCCTCCTCATCTCACCTGCCGAGACGGTCCCGAGCGTGCCGGAGGACGCACAGCCGCGTCCCGAGGACCTGGAGGCACTGATCGCTCGCCTTGATTCCATGACCACACTCGGAATCGGGAGCGTGATGCGCGCCTGGACAGGATTGCGGACCCAGGTGGCAGACGGTCTCCCGGTTGTCGGATTCGATCCGGAAGCCGAGGGATTCTTCTGGTTGGCGGGCCAGGGCGGCTACGGGTTCCAGACGTCGTCGGCCATTGCCGAACTGTCGGCCGGGCTCATCACCGGCACTGGAGCAGGAGCCGCCGCCGGCCAGTCTCTCGCCTCAGCGCTCGCCGCCGGACGCTGAATCAGGAATCCTGAGCATCCCGAGTGCACCGGCGGGTCTAGAGTAAAACCATGAAGGTTGAAGAGACGCCGCTGCCCGGAATCGGCGTGCGCAAGGACATTGTGACGGCGTCGGGCCGCCGGATCGGCACAGTCACCCAGCGCAGCGGAGAGACGGAGTTGATCGTGTCCCGTGCCGATGATCCCGATGCGTGTCTGGCATCGATCCCGTTGACTGCCGAGGAGGCCTCTGCGCTGGGTAACCTGCTCGGATCCCACGAGATTGTGGCGCAGTTGACGGAAGACCACCGGGATCTGCCGGGGGTCAACACCCGGCAATTCCTCATCGATGTCGACTCCCCGTATGACGGACGCAAACTCGGTGACACGAAGATGCGCACGCGCACCAGCGTCTCGCTGGTTGCGGTGCTCCGGCGAGGGCAGGTCCAGGCCTCGCCCACACCGGATTTCACGTTGGCTGCCGGCGACTTGCTGGTGGCCGTTGGAACCTCCGAAGGGCTCGACGCCGCGGCCGAGATTCTTAGCGGCGGCTGAGCCGCCCGTGGAGAATCACAGCGCGCTGGTCCTCATTGAACTGGGAGCGGTTTTCCTTGGCCTCGGTATCCTCGGAAGGCTCGCCGGGCGGATCGGTCTCTCGCCCATCCCGCTCTACCTGATCGGAGGGCTGTTCTTCGGGCAGGGCGGTTTTGTCGAGCTGGACGGGCTGGAGGAGTTCAGCGAGATAGCCAGTGAGATCGGGGTCATCCTCCTGCTCCTGCTGCTTGGCCTGGAATACACCGCCGGCGAACTGGTGACCGGCCTGAAACAGTCATGGATGGCGGGAGTCCTCGATATCCTGCTGAATTTCCTGCCCGGCGCGATTGTTGCCCTCATGCTCGGCTGGGGCGGTGTCGGAGCACTCGTCCTCGGCGGAGTGACGTACATTTCGTCGTCGGGCATCATCGCCAAAGTGCTGACGGACCTGGGGCGCCTCGGGAACCGTGAGACCCCGGTCATCCTGTCACTGCTGGTCTTCGAGGACCTCGCAATGGCCATCTACCTTCCCATCCTCACTACGGTGCTCGCGGGGGTCAGCTTTGCCGGCGGGCTTCAGGCAGTCGGCGTGTCGCTGGTGGTGGTCACCATCGTCCTGGTGATCGCGCTCCGCTTCGGCCGCACCGTTTCCGCCATCGTTGACTCCAAGGACCGCGAGGTGTTCCTGCTGACGCTGATCGGCGGTGCGCTGCTTGTCGCGGGCTTTGCAGCGGCGATGCAGGTTTCAGCCGCCGTCGGCGCCTTCCTGCTCGGCATTGCGATCTCGGGGGCCACTGCCACCAATGCCACCCGCCTCCTGGAACCACTGCGCGATCTGTTCGCAGCCATCTTCTTTGTGGTGTTCGGACTCAATACTGACCCCGCGACCATTCCTCCGGTGCTCGGCTACGCGTTGCTCCTGGCCGCCATCACGGCTGCAACCAAAGTGGCAACCGGCTGGTGGGCGGCGAAACGGCAGGGTGTCGGCAAGTTGGGCCGTGCGCGCGCAGGTGCAGCGCTGATCGCCCGCGGCGAGTTCTCCATCGTCATTGCCGGCCTTGCCGTGGCGTCCGGAGCCATCACAGACGAGCTTGCTGCACTGGCAACGGCCTACGTGCTGCTAATGGCCATCCTTGGTCCAATTGCGGCACGGCTCGCAGAACCAGCCATGCGTCTGGTCCTACGCATGACGCCGCAGCCAGCCTAGAACCCTGCGTAAACCAGCAGAAGCAACACAGGATCCCGCAACACACACGGTGTCATTGCGGTGTCCGAATGATTGCGATTTACCGCCGAAAAGCCCGGTGAACATCCGGCACATGCGCCGCCCGTAACGGTTGGGCGCCGATGGTTCACAGACCGGATCTTCCCCGGAAACGCGGCCCTACGATGATCCCACCTACTTCTTTGAAAGGTGGTGCATCATGCACACACTCCGTGCGCTGCTGGCGAGCCTGCTACTTATTGTCGGGTTCGGGCTGGTAGTGCCGTCTTCCGCCTCCGCTGCTCCCTACTGCGGAATAACCTGGGGCTCACTGGCCAAGACCAGCACGGCCCAGACCAGTGCCCCGGTGGTGAACGTACGGGCCGGCCGCCATGCCTGTTTTGACCGGCTCGTGATCGATGTTCGGGGCAAAGGTGCCGGCTACACCGTCCGGTACGTAAGCGCCGTCGTCGGGACCTCCGGCCTGGCCACGCCGCTGCGCGGTGGGGCCGACATCCAGGTGACCGTCAACGCACCGGCCCAGGACGGACGGGGCAACGCAACCTACCGTCCGACCGTCAGGTCCGAAGCGGTCAATGTTGCCGGTTTCACAACCTTCCGGCAGGTGGCCTACGTGGACAGCTTCGAGAGCCGCACCACGTTTGGCCTCGGCGTTCGCGCCCGCCTTCCGTTCCGGGTCTTTTCACTCGACGGGCCGGGTACCTCATCCCGGCTGGTCATCGATGTGGCTCATCGCTGGTAGGGGATCCGCCCCCAACCCTCCTGCGTGTGGAGTCACATAATGGCGCTTTGAGTTACTCAAAGCGCCATTACTGCGCGTGCGATGGGGTAATGGAGTAATGGGGACGACCTAGGCGAGCGGCTCGCCCAACACGCGGTCGACGGCGGCAAGAACCGCCCCGGCCTCCACCAGCTTCCGCACCGCCTCAATTTCAGGCGCGAGATACCGGTCCGTCCCCGGTCCCTCCACCACCTCCCGGAGCGCGGCCCGCGCCGCAGAGATGGCGGGCGAACTGCAGGAGGTACTGATTCCGCCGTCGCGCATGTCCAGCGCGCGGGCCGCGGTCAGCAGCTCGATCGCCACCACGCGCGTCAGTCCGTCCAGCGCCCGCCGCAGCTTCAAACCGGCGGACCAGCCCATTGACACATGGTCTTCCTGCATTGCGGAGGACGGGATGGAATCGACGGAGGCCGGAACAGCCAGGCGCTTGAGCTCGGACACAATGCCGGCCTGGGTGTACTGGGCGATCATGTGCCCGGAGTCAACACCCGGATCATGCGCGAGGAACGGATTGAGCCCGTGGCTTCGGCTCTTGTCCAGAAACCGGTCGGTCCGGCGTTCGCTCATGGATGCGAGGTCCGCAACGGCGATCGCGAGGAAGTCCAACGCATAGCCGATCGGCGCGCCGTGGAAGTTGCCGTTCGACTCAACGCGGCCGTCAACGGTCACCACCGGATTGTCGATGGCGGAGCCAAGCTCGATCGCCGCGACGGACTCGACGTGTGCCAGCGTTGCCCGCGCGGCCCCGTGAACCTGCGGCGCGCAGCGCAGCGAGTAGGCGTCCTGGACCCGCGTGAACCGGTGTGCCTTGCGCTCATCAGAGGCGTGTTCGCCGATGAGGCGCGACCCGGAAAGCACGCGACGGATGTTCGCCGCGGAGACAATCTGTCCGGGATGCGGCCGAAGCTGGTGCAGATCCTCCGCGAAGACACTGTCGGTTCCCAGCAGGCCCTCCACGCTCATTGCCGTTGCAAGGTCAGCGGTCCGCAGCAGCCGGTGCAGATCCGCAGAGGCGAGAACGAGCATGCCCAGCATGCCGTCAGTGCCGTTGATGAGGGCGAGGCCCTCCTTCTCGCGCAGTTCGACCGGGGTGATTCCGGCGGCACTGAGCGCCTCGGCGGCGGGCAGCAGCGCGCCGTCGTCGTTCCTTACCTCTCCCTCGCCCATCAGGGCCAGCGCCACGTGGGACAGGGGAGCGAGGTCGCCGGAGCAGCCCAGCGACCCGTATTCACCGATCACGGGAGTGATGCCTGCGTTCAGCAGGTCCGCGTAGGTCTGCGCGACGACCGGCCGCACGCCGGTCCGGCCGGTAGCCATGGTGGAGAGCCGCCCGAGCATCAGCCCGCGCACCACCTCGCGGTCGACTTCCGCGCCCGACGACGCCGCGTGGCTGCGGATGAGGCTGCGCTGCAGGTGCGTGCGCTCCTGGACGGGAATGTGTTTGGTTGCCAGGGCGCCGAAGCCGGTGGACACGCCGTAGTGGGGTGTCGGATCATCGATGAGCGCATCAATCACCGAGCGGCTGTCCTGCATGGCAGACAGCGAGTCGTCGCCGAGCTCCACCCGCGCACCGTACCGGGCCACGGCAACAACCTCCGCCGGCGCCAGTGCTCCTAAACCGATT
The DNA here is from genome assembly GCF_029455255.1 of Arthrobacter vasquezii. Lineage (NCBI taxonomy): Bacteria > Bacillati > Actinomycetota > Actinomycetes > Micrococcales > Micrococcaceae > Arthrobacter > Arthrobacter vasquezii. Next base: position 52,469 of record NZ_JAROKN010000016.1, read on the forward strand.
GTCACGGTGTTCTCTTCTGGCATGACCTGTCCCTTTTCTCGTCCCGCAATCGACCGCTCTTGCCAACAGATGAAATGAGCGTTTCAATAAGTGAAATACATATTTCCACCGAACGCAAGGAAGAACTCGTGGCGGATACCTCCACCCGCACCGTTGAGCGGGCCCTGCTCCTGCTCGGCACGGTCTGTGACCGTGGTTCGGTGACCCTGGCCGATGCTGCCCGTGATGCCGGACTTTCGGCATCGACTGCGCTGCGGCTGTTGCGCACCCTCGAGGGCACCGGTTTTGTCCGCAGGGACGACGACGGCTACCGGCCCGGCATGCGCGTGGTCCAGCTCGGCGCGCAGGCGCTCTCGCACGAATCGCTGGTGTCGCTGGCGGAGGGCGCATTGGAACGATTGGTCGACTCAACGGGGGAGTCCGCCTACCTCAATGTGCCCTCCCACGATGGCCACGGGATCTACCTGTCCGTCCGGGAAGGAACCCACTCGGTTCGCCACACCAGCTGGGTGGGCAGGAGCATTCCGCTGGACGGTTCCGCCGCCGGTGCTGTCCTGAGCGGCAAGACTCCCGACGACGGCTACGTGGTGGTCAGCAACGGCATCGAACCCGACGTCACCGCGATCGCCGCACCCGTGCTGTCCGGCGGACACGTGGTGGCAGCGCTGAGTGTCGTTGTGCCCTCCTACCGGATCACCGACGACGGCGCGCGCCGGATCGGGCGCCAGGTCGCCGGCGAAGCCACAGGTATTCTCACCGCCCGAACAGACACTGCCCCGCAGGAAACTGAAACCTCTCCCACGAACGAGTCCTCAACGTCAGGAGCACAATCATGACCTTCACCCAGCACGATCCGTCGCGCACCATCCGCGCACCGCGTGGCACCGAACTCACGGCGAAAAGCTGGCAGACAGAAGCACCCCTGCGGATGCTGATGAACAACCTCGACCCCGAGGTGGCCGAGCGGCCCGAAGACCTCGTTGTCTACGGCGGCACCGGCCGGGCGGCACGCAGCTGGGAGGCATACGACGCCATCGTGGCCACGCTGAAGGACCTGGAGGACGACGAAACCCTGCTGGTGCAGTCGGGCAAACCCGTGGGCGTCTTCCGCACCAATCCCTGGGCACCGCGGGTCCTCCTGGCCAACTCAAACCTGGTGGGAGACTGGGCCAACTGGCCCGAGTTCCGGCGGTTGGAGGCCGAGGGTCTCATGATGTACGGGCAGATGACCGCCGGGTCCTGGATCTACATCGGTACCCAGGGGATCCTGCAGGGAACCTATGAAACCTTCGCCGCCGTGGCTACGGCCAGATTCGGCGGGACTCTTGCGGGAACGCTCACACTCACCGCCGGCTGCGGCGGGATGGGCGGTGCCCAGCCGCTGGCCGTCACACTGAACGGCGGCGCGGTGCTGATTCTTGACGTCAGCGAGACCCGCCTGCGCCGGCGGGCCGCCAAGCGCTACCTCGACGTCGTTGCCGCTGACCTTGAAGACGGACTGAAGCAGGTCCTCGAAGCGAAACGCCAGAAGCGTGCGTTGTCTGTCGGCGTCGTCGGGAATGCTGCCGAAGTGCTGCCGGCGCTGCTGGAGCGCCAGCGGAACGGTGAGTTCACCATCGATATCGTCACCGACCAGACTTCCGCGCATGACCCGCTGAGCTACCTTCCCGAGGGCATCGGGATGGACGAGTGGGAGCGGGAAGCCTCAGGGGACCCGGATGGGTTCACCAAGAAGGCCCAAACCTCCATGGCCCGTCATGTCGAGGCAATGGTTGGGTTCCAGGACGCCGGAGCCACCGTCTTCGACTACGGCAACTCCATCCGCGATGAGGCACGCAAGGGCGGCTACGGGCGGGCGTTCGAATTCCCCGGCTTTGTACCGGCCTACGTTCGGCCACTCTTCTGCGAGGGCCTCGGCCCGTTCCGCTGGGTCGCCCTATCCGGTGACCCCGCCGACATCGCCGTCACCGACGCCGCGCTCAAGGAACTGTTTCCGGAGAACGAACACCTGCACCGCTGGCTCGACGCCGCCGGTGAGCTCGTGGAGTTCGAAGGACTGCCTGCCCGGATCTGCTGGCTGGGTTACGGCGACCGCGCGAAAGCCGGCCTGCTCTTCAACCGGCTCGTCGCCGAGGGCAAGGTGTCCGCACCCATCGTGATCGGCCGGGACCACCTCGACTCGGGTTCGGTTGCCTCGCCCTACCGCGAGACCGAAGCCATGGCGGACGGCTCCGACGCCATTGCAGACTGGCCGCTGCTCAACGCCCTGCTCAACACTGCCTCCGGTGCCACCTGGGTCTCCATCCATCACGGCGGCGGAGTCGGTATCGGCCGTTCGATCCACGCCGGGCAGGTGTCCGTAGCGGATGGAACGGCGCTGGCAGCAGAGAAGCTCGAACGTCTCCTGACCAATGACCCGGGAACCGGCGTCATCCGCCACGTCGACGCCGGCTACGAGCGAGCCCGGGAGGTGGCCCATGAGCGTGGAGTCCGTGTGCCCATGGAGGGCTGACCCGGGGTCCGTGCCCGGAAGGTCAGGGGTTCTGCCAGAGGCCCATCACATTGCCCTCGGGGTCACGGAAGTAGGCGGCGAACCCCATGTCACCGACGGTCATCTTCTCGCCGACGGCGGACCCTCCGAGCGCTTCGACCTTCGCGATCGACTCCTCGATGTTCTCGACGTCAATCGTGATGATCGGACCGGAGAGCGGGCCGCCGTCGCGCTTGAACATGCCGCCGTTGATGTAGCCCGGCTCAGTGGGACCCTGTTCTCCGGCAGGTCCGGTGCCGGCGGCGGTGTAGTCGAACTCGGGCATTTGGGTCACGTCCCAGCCGAACGCCTCGCGGTAGAACTCCCGGGCGCGATCGCCATTGTCAAAAGGGATTTCGAAATGTACAACACGTCCGGCCACGATGAACTCCTCCAGATTGATCGGTTAGCGAGATGCTGGTGAGTCTAGGCCTGATCAATCAGTCTGCACAGGGGTACCTGTGGCACTGGGAAAACTCTGAAGAACCGGAAGGGAAACCGATGGACAGCGTAAGCAACCTGCTGGAATCAATCGAAGGTGTGGGGCGGGATACGGTCCGCGGCGGCTACTCCCGCCCTGTGTTCTCTCCGGCTGAACTGGACCTGCGGTCCTGGTTCGAGCAGGAGGCCCGTCGGCGCGGACTGGATATCGAAACTGACCGCAACGGCATCCTCTGGGCCTGGTGGGATGTCGATGGCGCTGACCGGAACGACGGCGGCACCCGGGACGGCGCGCTCGTCACCGGCAGCCACCTCGACTCGGTGCCCGGTGGAGGTGCATTTGACGGTCCGCTCGGCGTCGCCGCTGCCCTTGCTGCAGTGGACCTCCTGAAGGAACGCGGAGTCCAGCCGCAGCGGGCGCTCGCCGTCACAGTATTTCCCGAGGAGGAAGGCTCGCGCTTCGGTGTGGCGTGCCTTGGTTCGCGGCTGCTGACCGGTGCCATTGACCCGGATACAGCCCGGAATCTCAAGGATCCGGACGGCGTCACATTCGCCGAGGCCGCACGCGCCAACGGGCTGGATCCCGCACATCTGGGCAGGGACGACGAGGCACTTCGCCGGATCGGTGACTTCGTGGAACTCCACGTCGAGCAGGGCCGCGGACTCATCGACCTCGACTCCGCCATCGCCGTGGGCACCTCGATCATCGGCCACGGCCGCTGGAAACTGACCATCAGCGGACAGGGCAACCATGCCGGGACCACCTTGATGGAGGACCGCGCGGACCCCATGGTGGCCGCAGCACAGGTCATCCTCGCCATCCGCAAGACCGCCGCCGCCACGCCCGAAGCCCGCGCCACTGTGGGCAGGCTGCAGCCGATCCCGGGCGGTACCAACGTAATCGCTTCCCGGGTGGAGCTGTGGATCGACATCCGGCATCCCGACGACGCCACCACGGCCTCGCTGGTGGAGTCGATCCACGGCCAGGCGCAGAAGGCTGCGGCGTTCGAAGGGTGCACCGCCGCGCTGACCCGGGAGTCCGTCAGCGGCACCGTGACCTTCGATGGAGAACTCCAACGGCAGCTGCAGCTCGCCATTCCGGGCGCTCCCGGCCTGCCTACCGGTGCCGGTCACGACGCAGGCATCCTCGCCGCCCACGCACCGTCAGCCATGCTGTACGTGCGGAATCCGACCGGCATCAGCCATTCCCCGGAGGAACATGTTGAAAACGACGACGCCGACTATGGCGCCGTTGCGCTCGCCGACGCCCTGGAGCGGCTGCTGTGAAATCACTCTGGTGCGAGCAGGCCTGGCTGGAACCGGGGGACATTGCGGCGGGCGTGCGGGCCGAGTTCGGTGACAACGGCGTTGTCCGCACCGTTAGCCGCGGTGCTGAACCGGAACCCGATGATCTGCGGCTGAACGGCGTGGTCTTCCCGGCTGCGGCAAATGCACACTCGCATGCATTTCACCGGGTGCTTCGCGGGCGAACCCATGCCGGCACGGGCACGTTCTGGACGTGGCGGAACGCGATGTACCAGGCGGCCGGTACCCTCACGCCCGAGCTGTACGAGGAACTTGCGACCGCCGTCTACACCGAAATGGTCACGGCCGGCTGGACCAGCGTCGCCGAATTCCACTACGTGCACCACAGACAGGACGGCACCGAGTACGGCAAGCAGCGTATCGGGCCGCCAGAAACCGCAGCGCCAACGCACGCAGCGCCAACGCACGCAACACCAACGCACGACGACGGCCCGCATGCCATGGAGCTGGCGCTTGCCCGCGCTGCGGTCACCGCCGGCATCAGGCTGACACTGCTGGACACCTGCTACCTCTCCGCCGGCTTCGGCGCGCCGGTGCTGCCCGAACAGGCACGCTTCACCGACGGCAGCGCGGACGCCTGGCTCAGCCGGTGGCACTCCCTGCACACCGCCATCACGGGCAGCTTCGACGCATCCCAGGTCTCTGTCGGTGCTGCCCTGCACTCCGTGCGCGCCGTGGATGAACCTGCGCTTGCATACATTGCACAACACCTTCCCGCAGACGTACCCCTGCACATTCACCTTTCCGAGCAGCCTGCCGAGAACCGTGAGTGTCTCGAGGCGACCGGAACCACACCGACCGGGTTGCTGGCCAGGCATGATCTACTCTCGGAACGGTTGACTGTGGTTCATGCGACCCACCTGACCGCCCAGGACATGAATCTCCTCGGTCAGGCGCGGGTCACCGTAGCCATGTGTCCCACAACGGAGGCGGATCTCGCCGACGGCATCGGTCCGGCACGCGCTCTGCAGGATGCCGGCGCGGTGGTGAGTCTGGGGACGGACCAGCACGCCGTCGTCGACCCCTGGCTTGAAATGCGGGCGCTGGAACACGGCGAACGGCTGGCGAGCGGCCGGCGGGGGCGAT